>NZ_JBEXCY010000012.1:0-126621 GCF_040605515.1 Dactylosporangium sp. NPDC005572
GCGGCCGCCGTGCGGGTCAGCCCGCGGGCGGCCACCGGCACCCCGCCGGCCGGGCCGGCGTGGGCGGGAGCGCCGACGCGCGCCTGGAGCACCGGCTCGCCGTTGGTGCGCACCTGGCTCAGCACCAGCAGCACCGCCTTCGCGAGCGTGGTCACCGGGTCGGCCGTGTCGACGCGGATGACCGCCCGCGCGCCGGCGGCGATCGCTGCGGCCGCCGCGCGCGGATCCTCCGTGCCGAAGAAGACCACCGTCGCGCCGGGCGCCACCGCGAGGACGCGGCGGGAGAACTCCGCGCTGTCCGGGCGGGCCAGGGCCGGGTCCGCCAGCACCAGGTCCACGGGCAGCTCACTCAGCCGGGCGAGGGCCTCGACCATCGTGACGGCGGTCCGCACCGCGTGTGCCACGCCGAGTCTCGCCGCGGCCGCGGCGACCGTCTGTGCCGCGACCTGTGTTCGCACACACACCAAAATCGTACGCACCGTCGTGCTCCTCTCTCTCAAAGAGAGAAACACGAAATGGCGAGATCTAGACGTGGTTTCGCCGCGATTGGCCTTACAGAAATTGACCGACGGCATGCCGTTACCTGAGGCGGTCTCGCGCGTTGCACAGGGTTTGTGCCTTGCGCGAATTCCAGGCCGCACGCCTGGAAGGAGGAGCGAATGACGAATGTGACTCGCCTGCCCGGACCGATCGCTGACGTCTGGGACTGGCAGCGGCTCGGGCTGTGCCGGGGACGGGACAGCGCGCAGTTCTTCCACCCCGACGGTGAGCGCGGCGCGTCGCGCGGCCGGCGCGAGGCAGCGGCCAAGAACGTCTGCCGGGCCTGCCCCGTGCGGGCCGAATGCGCAGCTCAGGCCCTCACGTCCCGGGAGCCGTACGGCGTCTGGGGCGGGTTCACCGAGGGCGAGCGGCTGCGGCTGCTGGCGATCGGCTGGGAGGACGCGGCCGACCGCCGCCGGCAGCGGGTCGACGTGCCGCGGCTGGAGGCGAAGCTGGGCCTGCGCCCGGCGCCGGCCCTCACGGCGGGCGCGCAGCAGCCGCTGCGGGCCGGCCGGCCGGGCCCGACGCACCCGGCGCCCGGGGTACCGTCGCAACGTCGCCCGTCCACGCGTGCCGCTGCCCGTTGATTGCTTTTCTTCCAGCCGTTCGGCCGAATCATTCCGGCTTTATCTGACGTCGATCTCAATTGAGTGCCAGCCGGTGGCGCCATCCGGGTCGGGTGGCGCCACCGCGTCGGTCTGGGTCTGTCCGCCGTTGTCGGTGGCGCGCACCGTCAGGCGGTGCTTCCCCGGGGTCGCCGTCCAGTTCAGCCGCCACTGCCGCCAGGTGTCGACCGACGGCACCGCGAGCAGCTCGGCCCGCTGCCACTCGCCCTCGTCCACCTGTACCTCGACCTTCGACACGCCGCGGTGCTGCGCCCAGGCGACGCCGGCGATGACGAGCGGCCCCGCCTTCGGCTCGCCGCCGTCGCGCGGGGTGTCGATCCGCGACTGGGTCTTGATGACGGCCTGGGCCGCCCAGCCGCGCTTGATCCAGTACGCGTCGAAGTCCGCGAACGACGTGAGCTCCAGCTCGGCCAGCCACTTCGTCGCCGAGACGTACCCGTAGAGCCCCGGGACCACCATCCGGACCGGGAAGCCGTGCTCGATCGGCAGCGGTTCGCCGTTCATCGCGATGGCCAGCATGGCGTCGCGGTCGTCGAGCAGCACGCTCGTCGGGGTGCCGGCGGTGAAGCCGTCGACGGAGCGGCTGACGACCTGGTCGGCGCCGGCTTTCGGCCGCGCCTCCGCCAGCAGGTCCCTGACCCGCACCCCCTGCCACTTCGCGTTGCCGATCAGGCCGCCGCCGACCTCGTTCGAGACGCAGGCGAGGGTGATGTACCGCTCGATCATCGGGCGCTTGAGCAGCTCGTCGTAGGTGATGGTGACCTCGCGGTCGACCCGCCCGTGGATGCGCAACGTCCAGTCGGCCGGCGAGACCTGCGGGACGACCAGGGCGGTGTCGATGAGGTAGAAGTCCTTGTTCGGCGTGACGAACGGGGCGAGATCGGGCAGCTGGGCGTCGGCCTGCGGCGGGAGGCCGGCGGCGCTGTCGCTGACCGCGGGCACCTGCACGGCGGCCCGCTCGGCCTGCACCCCGCGGCGGGTGGCCCACCACCGGCTGGCGAACCCGACGACGGCCGCGCCGGCGAGGGTGCCGCCGGCGACGCGCAGGAACCAGCGCCGCTGCTCGTACGTGTAGCCGCTCTCGCTCGGCTTCGGCCGCAGGGTCGTCTCGAGGACCGCGACCGCGGCGATGCCGCCGACCAACGTGGGCACGAAGGCGTACCACGGGGCGTTGTGCCTGGTCAGCGCGGCCACGATGCCGACCGCGGCGAAGATCCCGATGCCCGCGTAGCCGTAGATCCGGTTCCTGGTGGCGGCGAGCGCGCCGGTGACGGCGGCGAACGCGGCGAGCAGGACGAGGGTGCCGACGAGGAGGGCGACCTTGTCGTACGTGTAGAAGACGTCGACGGCGAAGTTCTTGACCCCGGCGGGCACCGCGTCAACCACCACGCCACCGACGGCGACGAGGGGCGCGGTCGCCGCACCGGTGAGGATGGCGACGGCCTCGGCCACGGCGATGGCCGCGGCGGCAGCGGTGATCCCGGCGAGCGCACCGTACGTACGACTTCTCACGCCGCCAAGCATGCGGCGCCCTGCAGCGTGCCACCAAGCCCGGTAATGGAACCCTAATCATTCCGGCGCCCGCATGATCAAGGGAAACCGATGGCTGCCCTGGCAGCCGTTTGCTTCCCTTGATCATGGCCCGAGCGGTGGGGCCTGCATGATCACGGCAGTTTCCGTCCGCATACGACCCACGAACTGCCACGATCATGCCGGAGCGGCGCGCCGGCGACACGCACGACGGGGTGGCGCGGGACAGCGAAAGGGGAGCCCCCGAGCGAGGGCTCCCCGTTCGGTACGGCGTGGGTCAGAAGCCCGGGCCGTGCGAGTGGCCGTGCCCGTGGCCGTGGCCGTGACCGCCGGCGGCGGGCTCCGGGGCCTCGGGCTTCTCGACGATCAGGCTCTCCGTGGTCAGGAGCAGGCCCGCAATCGACGCGGCGTTGGCGACCGCGCTGTGGGTCACCTTCACCGGGTCGACGATGCCCGACTTGACCAGGTCGACGTAGTCGCCCGTGGCGGCGTCCAGGCCGTGACCGAAGTCCTGGGCCTGCACCTTGCCGACCACGACGTAGCCGTCGAAGCCCGCGTTCTGGGCGATCCAGCGCAGCGGCTCGACCAGGGACTTGCGGACGATGGCGACGCCGACCTTCTCGTCGCCGGTCAGGCCCAGGTCGCCGTCGAGGACCGGGGCGATCTGGGTCAGGGCGGCGCCGCCGCCCGGGACGATGCCCTCCTGGACCGCGGCCTTGGTGGCCGAGATCGCGTCCTCGATGCGGTGCTTGCGCTCCTTCATCTCGATCTCGGTCGCGGCGCCGGCCTTGATGACGGCGACACCGCCGGAGAGCTTCGCGACGCGCTCGTTCAGCTTCTCCTTGTCCCAGTCGGAGTCGGACGCCTCGATCTCCTTGCGGAGCTGCTCGACGCGGGCGGTGACCTCGGACTTGTCGCCGCCGCCGTCGACGATCGTGGTCAGGTCCTTGGCGACCACGACGCGGCGGGTCCTGCCCAGCTGCTCCAGGCCGACGGTCTCCAGCTTGTAGCCGAGCTCCGGCGCGACCAGCTCGGCGCCGGTCAGGATCGCGATGTCCTGCAGCATCGCCTTGCGGCGGTCGCCGAAGCCGGGGGCCTTCACCGCGACGACCTTGAAGGTCTTGCGGATCGCGTTGACCACCAGGGTCGACAGGGCCTGGCCCTCGACGTCCTCGGCGATGATCAGCAGCGGCTTGTTGTCCTGGACGATCTTCTCCAGGAGGGGCAGCAGCTCCTCGATCGCGGCGATCTTCTGCGTGGTGATGAGGACGTAGGCGTCCTCGAGGACCGCCTCCTGCGCCTCCGCGTCGGTCACGAAGTGCGGGGAGATGAAGCCCTTGTCGAACTGCATGCCCTCGGTGACCTCGAGCTCGGTCGTGAGGGTCGAGCCCTCCTCGACCGTGATGACGCCGTCGCGGCCGACCCGCTCCATCGCCGACGCGATCAGGTCGCCGATCGCGGCGTCCTGGGCCGAGATGGTGGCGACCTGGGCGATCTCGGTGTGGCTCGCGACCGGGGTCGCCTTCTCCTTCAGCGCCTTGACGACGGCGGCCGCGGCCGCGTCCATGCCGCGCTTGAGGCCGGTCGGGTTGGCACCCGCGGTGACGTTGCGCAGGCCCTCGCGGACCAGCGCCTGGGCGAGCACGGTGGCCGTCGTGGTGCCGTCACCGGCCACGTCGTTGGTCTTGGTCGCGACCTCTTTGACCAGCTGCGCGCCGAGGTTCTCGTAGGGGTTGGCGAGCTCGATCTCCTTGGCGATCGTCACGCCGTCGTTGGTGATGGTCGGGGCACCGAACTTCTTGTCCAGGACGACGTTGCGCCCCTTGGGGCCGAGCGTGACCTTGACCGTGTCGGCCAGGCGGTTGACGCCGTGCTCCAGCAGGTGGCGCGCCTCGTCGGAGAAGCTCAGGATCTTCGACATGCTTGTGAATTCCCTTCAAAGCGACACCGCCCCGGCCGCCTGCGCTCCTGCGCACGGTCCGGGGCGGTGGCCACTGCTACTTGGTCTGGATCGTCACTTCTCGATGACGGCGAGCACGTCACGCGCGGAGAGCACGAGGTACTCCTCGCCCGCGTACTTGACCTCGGTGCCGCCGTACTTCGAGTAGATGACCGTGTCGCCGACCTTCACGTCGATCGGAACCCGGTTGCCCTTGTCGTCGATCCGACCGGGGCCGACCGCGAGGACCGTGCCCTCCTGGGGCTTCTCCTTGGCGGTGTCCGGAATGACGATGCCCGAGGCGGTGGTCGTCTCAGCCTCGTTGGCCTGGACCAGAATGCGGTCCTCGAGCGGCTTGATCGCAACCTTCGTCGCGGTAGTCACGGGCATACCCTCCTGGGGTATTGATTCTTGCGCTATCGAGTGCCCGGTGAAGCCGTCGTCGCGGGTGCCGGCTCCGGCCGGGGTGGCTGGCACCCTCGACACGAGAGTGCTAATCGGAGGTTATGTCGCGGTCTAGCACTCCGTCAAGGAGAGTGCCAAACACGCCACGAAATCACCCGCGCATAATCGTCGGGTGGACGTCGACGACCTGCTCAGCGAGGCCGGCCAGCGCGCATTGACGGCCGCCGCGGCGATCGGCACCGCAGACCCGCTCAAGGCAGCTGAACGCCTCCGCGCCCAGGGTATTCCACCCGCCCTCGCCGCCGCCGCGCTCACCCAGGTCGAGCTGCGCCGGAGGGCCGCCGCGAAGTTCGGCGCCGACGCGGCCGTGATGCTGTTCACCCGGGCGGGCCTGGAGCAGGCCACCCGGGCGGTCGTCGCGGACCGGCGCGCGCAGCGCCTCAGGCGCGCCGGGGTGACCAGCGTCGCCGACCTCGGCTGCGGCATCGGCGCCGACACGATCGCGTTCGCGCGGGCCGGGCTGCGGGTCCGGGCGGTGGAGGCCGACGCCGCCACGGCCCGGATCGCGGAGGCCAACGCCGCGGCGCTGCGCCTCACGGGCGTGACGGTCGAGCACGGCGACGCCACCGAGGTGGAACCAGCGACCGACGCCGTCTTCTGCGACCCGGCCCGCCGGACGAAGGGCGGCCGGCGGGTGTTCGACCCCAGGGCGTACGAGCCGCCGTGGGACTTCGTCACCGCCCTGCCCGGCCGCACGCCGCACACCGTGCTCAAGCTCGCACCCGGCATCGACCACGACCTGTTGCCCGACAACGCCGAGGGCGAATGGGTGAGCGTCGACGGCGACCTGGTCGAGGCGGCGGCCTGGTGCGGCCCCCTCGCCGAGGTGCCCCGCCGGGCCACTGTGATCACCGCCACCTCGACCCACGAGCTCACCGGCACCGGCCGGGAGCAGGCCCCGGTCGCCGGGCCGAAGCGGTACCTCCACGACCCCGACGGCGCCGTCATCCGCGCGCACCTCGTCGCCGAGTTCGCCGCGGCGGTCGGCGGCACCCTCGCCGACCCGACGATCGCCTACACCTACACCGACGAGCCGGCGACAGGCCCCTTCGCCCGCACGTACGAGGTCCTCGAGCACCTGCCCGTCGCGCTCAAGCGGCTCCGGGCGGCACTGCGCGACCTCGACACCGGGCCGTTGACCATCCTCAAACGCGGCTCCGCCCTCGACGTCGAGGAGCTCCGCCGCAGCCTCCGGCTCACCGGCTCGAACCCCGCCACCGTCGCGCTCACCCGCATCGCGGGCGAGCCGGCGGTACTGCTGCTCAGAACAGCGGCTGGCCCAGCCGCTGCTGGAGGTTGACCAGCACGTCCTCGGCGAGCAGCTCGGGCTGGCGCCGCCCCAGCTGCTCCATCAGGAACAGCCCGGTGTCCCGGCACATCTCGTACGTCAGCCGGTCGTGCAGCCAGCGCAGCCACTCGACGATCTCGTTGACGTAGAAGGACACGCTCTGCTCCGAGTTGCGCTGCCGCCGCTCCTCGGCCACCACCTGCAGCGCCGCGACCAGGCGCCGGATCGGGAAGTCGTGCCCGGCCAGGGCGTCGGCGAACACGTCGGCCCGGTGCCGCGGCACGGTCGGCGCGACGGTCAGCTTCGGGAACGGCGGCTCGCCGGCCGTCCACACCTGGGCGCTGCGCGGCACGAACTCCGGCTCCAGCACCACGTCGACGCGGGAGGCGTGCCCGGGGTCGTCGACCGCGACGAGCACGCGGGGCGCGTAGCTGTTGGCCTTCGTCACGTACCGCGACAGCCCCGTCGCCTCCTCGACGCAGAACCGCCCGTCCGGCAGCGCCAGCTTCCCGTCGAAGACCAGCTTCCCGACCCGCGGGCCGGCCCCCTGCCACAGCCGCACCCGCACCAGCCCGACCTGCGGCCGCGCCGCGACCCGGACGTGGTGCTCCGTCGCCGTGACCGGGCCGTCGCCGTCGAACACGGACAAATCCACCGCGGTCGTGGCGCCCAGGAAGATGTGGCCGTGGCCGAGGTACATCTGGACGGCACCGATCTGCATCTCGCTATTGTGGGCCAGTGGCGAGCAAGGGCACCCCGGCGACCGCACTGCTGACGCGAGCGAAGATCGTGTTCACCCCGCACACCTACGAGGTCGACCCCCGGGCCGCCTCCTACGGCGAGGCCGCCGCCGCGGCGCTGGGGGTCGACCCGGCGCGGTTGTTCAAGACGCTGGTGACGACCGTCGACGGCAAGCTGACCGTCGGCGTGGTCCCGGTGTCGAGCTCCCTCGATCTCAAGGCATTGGCCGCCGCCGTCGGCGGGAAGCGGGCCGCGATGGCCGAGCCGGCCGCCGCCGAGCGCGCGACGGGGTACGTGACGGGCGGCATCTCGCCGGTCGGGCAGCGCTCCCGGCTGCCGATCGTCATCGACGCGTCGGCGTCGGGCTTCGAGACGATGTTCGTCTCCGGGGGGCGCCGCGGCCTGCAGATCGAGCTGGCCCCGGACGACCTGGTGAAGGTGACGGACGCGATCACGGCGGACATCGCAACTCGGTGAGGAGCCGTATCCTGATGCCGTGCGCGCCTCCGACGAAGACCGCGAGCGGGTGATCACCGACCTGCAGCGGCACACGAAGGCGGGCCGGCTCACCCTCGACGAGTTCGCCGAGCGCGCCGGCACCGTCTACGCGGCCAAGACCCTCGCCGAGCTGCACCGGGCCACCGTCGACCTGCCCAAGCTCAGCCGGGAGCTGGCCGAGCCGGTGAGCAACGACCGGCAGCTCCTGCTCACGTTCCTGTTCGCGATCGTCGCCGTCGTCGTGATCGGCACCTTCTACGCCCTATTCCACTGAGCCGTGCCACGACCGCCACAGCGCGGCGTAGGCCCCGCCGGCGGCGACGAGGTCGTCGTGGCTGCCCAGCTCGGTGATCCGGCCGTCCTCGACGACCGCCACCCGGTCGGCGTCGTGCGCGGAGAACAGCCGGTGCGCGATCGCGATCACCGTGCGCCCTTCGAGCGCGCCGGCCAGGGACCGCTCCAGGTGCCGCGCGGCCCGCGGGTCGATGAGTGACGTCGCCTCGTCCAGCACGAGCGTGTGCGGGTCGGCCAGGACCAGGCGGGCCAGGGCCAGCTGCTGCGCCTGCGCGGGCGACAGCGCCGGCCCGGTGGTGCCGAGGCCGTCGGGCAGGGCGTTCACCCAGTCGAGCGCGTCGACGGTGGCGAGCGCCGCGAGGAGCTCGTCGTCGGTGGCGCCGGGCCGGGCCAGGGTCAGGTTGTCGCGCAGGGTGCCCATGAACACGTGGTGCTCCTGGGTGACCAGGGCGACGTGCCCGCGCAGCTCGTCGAGCGGGAGGTCGGTGAGCGGCACCCCGCCGACCTCGACGGTGCCGGCGCGGGGCGCGTGGATGCCGGCGAGGAGCCGCCCGAGGGTCGACTTGCCGGCGCCGGACGGGCCGACCATCGCGATCCGCTCGCCGGGCCGCACGTCGAGGCTGACGCCGTGCAGCACGTCGCGGCCCTCCACGTAGGCGTACCGGACGTCGCGCGCCTCCAGCCGCTCGTCGCCGGGCCGCGCGGCGGACGGGGGCACGTCCGGCGCCGCGGCCGAGCGCACGCCGACGATCCGGGCGAACGACGCCAGGCCCAGCTGGAGCTCGTCGAACCAGGACAGGATGTGGTCGAGCGGGTCGATGATCGCGACGAGGTACAGCACGCCGGCCGTGACCTCGCCGACCGTGGCCCAGCCCTCGAACACGAACCAGCCGCCGGCCACGAGGGCGACGGCGCCGGGCAGCACGTAGCCGAACTCGGTGAGCGGGAACCAGACCGTGCGCAGCGACAGCGTGTACCGGGCCGCCGCGTACGTCTGGCCCAGCTGCTCCTGGGTGCGGTCGATGCGCCGCCGCCGCAGGCCGAGCGTCTCGACGGTCCGGGCGCCCTCGACGGTCTCGGTCAGCCCGTCGGTCAGCCCGGCGAACGCGGCGCCCTCGCGCAGGTAGCCGGGGGCGGCCCGGCGGAAGTACCACCGCGAGCTGGGGTACAGCACCGGGACCGCGACCAGGCAGGGCAGCAGCAGGATCGGGTTGACCAGCGCGATCGCGCCGAACGTGAGGATCATCTGCAGCAGCGAGATGACGATCGTCGGCACCGCCAGCTGCACCGTGTCGGAGGTGCGGCCGACGTCGCGCGACGCCCGGGTGAGCAGGTCGCCGGTGCCCGCCCGCTCCACCGTGGACAGCGGGACGGCCAGCACCCGGTCGACGAACTCCTCCCGCAGCCGCGCGAGGACGGCCTCGCCGAGCCGCGCCGACGCCAGCCGGGCCGCCCGGACGAGCACCGCCTGGGCGACCACGAACCCGGCGATGGCGATGGCCACGCGATCCACAGTGGCGGCGGTGGTACCCCGGGAGACCCGCTCCACCAGGCCACCGAGCAGCCACGGGGCGGCGAGCCCGGCCACGGCGGCCAGCAGGTGCAGGGCGAGCACCCAGGCCAGCGTCCGCGGATAGGCGGCGAAGAGCCGCCGGAGGTAGGCGCGGACCTCGGCGCCGGTGGCGACGGGCAGCATCTAGTCCTCCTCGCGGGTGACGACGCCCCGGTACTGCGGGCAGGTGTCGAGCAGCTCCCGGTGCGACCCGACGGCGGCGACCCGCCCGTCGGCGCCGACGAAGGCGACGCGGTCGGCCCGGTCGAGCAGCAGCGGGCTGGTGGTGCAGACGACCGTGGTCCGCCCGGCGCGGGCCTTCGGCAGCCGGTCGGCGATGCGCGCCTCGGTGTGCGCGTCGACGGCGCTGGTGGGTTCGACGAGCACGAGCACGGGTGGGTCGAGCGCGAGCACCCGGGCCAGCCGCAGCCGCTGCTGCTGGCCCCCGGAGAAGTCGCGGCCGCTCTCGGCGATCTCGGTGCCGAGCCCGTCGGGGAGGGCGTCGACGATGTCCTCGGCGCTGGCGGCGTGCAGCGTGGCGGTACCGCCGCCGATCTCGTCCCGCAGCACACCCCGGAACAGCCGGTCGTCGTTGTCGGCGACCACGATGTGGGCGCGCACCTCGGCGAGGGCGAGCCGGGTCAGCGGCCGCCCGGCCAGGCGGGCCGCGGAGCCGGGGACGAGCAGCCCGAGCCGGTCGGCGATCCCGGCCGCGTCCTCGGGCCGGGCCGCGGCGAGCGCCGTCAGCTCGCCCTGGCGGGCCGTGAACCCCGACGCGGGGTCGTCGAGGTCGCCGTCGGCGAGCGGCTCGGGGCCGGCCGGGGTGACCACCTCGGGCTCGATCTGGAGCAGGTCGACGACCCGCCGGGCGGCGACGAGGCCGCGGGTCACCTTCTCGGCGAACTCGGTGAGCGTGCGCAGCGGCGAGATGAGGAACGCCGCGTAGGCGTAGAACGCGACGAGCTCGCCGGGGCTGATCTGACCGGTGACCGCGAACCGGGCCCCGAGCCAGGTCACCAGCGCGATGAAGCAGCCGGGCAGCAGGATCTGCGCCGCCTCGAGCAGCGACTCGACCTTGGCGACCCGGATCCCGGCGGCGCGCACGTGCTGCGACTCGCGCCGGTACCGCTCGGCGAACACCGCCTCGCCGCCCACGCCGCGCAGCACCCGCAGCCCGGCGACGATGTCGACGGCCCGGCTGGTCAGCTCGCCGGACAGGTCCCGCTGCAGCTTCCGGCGGTGGTGCAGGGGCCGCAGCAGCAGGCCGACGACGGCGACCAGGATCGGCACGCCGATGACGACGACGAGCCCGAGCGGCACCGACACCCGCAGCAGCAGCACGCTGACCACGACGATGGCCACGATCGCGCCGCCCCCGCGGGCGGTGATGTCCATCGAGAAGCCGATGTGGTCGAAGTCGGTGGTGCCGATGCTCACGACCTCGCCGGTGGCGACCTTCTTCGGCAGCGTCGCGCCGAGCCGGGTGGCGTGGCGCACCGCGACCTGCACAGTACGGAACCCGGCGGTCATGAAGTTGCTGACCGCGAACCGGTGCCGCATGATCCCGGACCCGGCGGTGACGGCGCCGAGCCCGAGCACCGCGGCCCCGGCCCAGAACAGCCGCCGCTGGTCGTGGGCGGCGAGCGCGTCGATCCCGGCCCCGAGCGCCGCCGGCACCAGGGCCTGGCTGACCATCCACGCGATGCCGAGCAGCACCCCGCCGAGGATGAGCCGCCACTGGCTGCGGGCGAGCCACAGGAGGTACCGCGCGGCCGACCGGCTGTCGGGCCGGCCGGGCTCGGGCAGGGGCAGTCGAATCATGGCCCGCCGACCGTAACCCGCCCGGCCGCCTCCGCGCCTTACCTTTTCTCAGCGGCCGGTCAGCGGTCGGTCAGCGGTCGACTTGCGTGAAGTCCCAGAACTGGGGCTTGCGGGCGACCAGGTGCGACGGCGGGTCGGTGAACGGCTCGGGTGTGCTGCCCCGCCACTTGGACACGACGACCAGCCGCTGGTCGGTCGACGCGTACACCTCGCTGCTCAGGTGCAGCGGGTGGACCTCGACCTTGGGCAGCATCGCCTCGCAGACCCAGGACAGCAGTTCGTCGAACGCCTCCGGGTGCGCCCTGACCTCCCACATGCGCACGATCACGGCGCAGGACTCTACGCCGTCACCGCCGTGACCGGCATCGCGGAGTCCGACGGCAGGCCCAGCTCGCCCGGCGCGGCGCCCGACGCGACCAGGTGCGAGCCGAGCGCGGCGACCATGGCGCCGTTGTCGGTGCACAGCTTCGGCCGCGGGACGCGCAGCGCGATGCCGTACTTGTCGCAGCGCTCCTGCGCGAGCGAGCGGATGCGTGAGTTGGCCGCCACGCCCCCGCCGATCACCAGCGTCTCGATGCCGTGCTCCCGGCAGGCGTCGACGGCCTTCGCGGTGAGGACGTCACAGACCGCCTCCTGGAAGCTGGCGGCGACGTCGTTGACCGGTACCGGCTCGCCGGCCCGCTCGCGGGCCTCGACCCAGCGGGCCACGGCCGTCTTCAGGCCGGAGAACGAGAAGTCGAAGCGGTGCCCGGCCAGGTCGCGGGCGGCGGTGAGGCCGCGCGGGAACGGGATGACGACCTGCCCCTCGCGGGCGGCGCGGTCGATCGGCGGCCCGCCCGGGAACGGCATCCCGAGCAGCCGCGCCACCTTGTCGAACGCCTCGCCGGCCGCGTCGTCGATGGTCGCGCCGAGCGGGACGACCCCGCCGGCCAGGTCGTCGACCCGCAGCAGCGACGAATGGCCGCCGGAGACGAGCAGCGCGATCGCCGGCTCCGGCAGCGCGCCGTGCTCCAGCGTGTCGACGGCGACGTGGGCCGCGAGGTGGTTGACGCCGTAGATCGGCTTGCCGGCCGCGAGCGCGTACGCCTTCGCGGCGGCCACCCCGACGAGCAGCGCACCGGCCAGGCCGGGCCCGGCGGTGACCGCGACGGCGTCGACGTCGGCGAGCGTGATGCCGGCCGTGTCGAGCGCCCGCTGTACCGTCGGCACCATCGCCTCGAAATGGGCCCGGCTGGCCACCTCGGGCACGACGCCGCCGAACCGGGCGTGCTCGTCGACGCTCGACGCGATCTCGTCGGCGAGCAGGGTGTGCCCCCGCACGATCCCGACGCCGGTCTCGTCGCACGACGTCTCGATGCCCAGAACCAGGGGCTCAGTCGTCTTCACGCATCATCACCAGTGCATCCGTGTTGCTGGGCTGGTAGTAGCCGCGGCGAATGCCGACGGCCTCGAAGCCGTACTCGGCGTAGAGCTTCTGGGCGGGCGCGTTGTCGACCGCCACCTCGAGCAGGACCTGCCGCGCGCCGCGGGCGCGGGCCTCGGCGAGCAGCGCCTCCAGCAGGCGCCGGCCGATGCCGCGCCGCTGCGCGTCCTTGCGCACGCCGATGTTCTGCACCCACGCCTCGTCGGGCGGGCTCAGCGCGAGGCCGGCGTAGCCGACGATCCGGTCGCCGTCGAGCGCGACGAGGTAGTGGTGGCCGGCCGCCAGCTCGTTCCAGAACATGGCGGCGGACCAGCGCTCCTCGCCGAACAGCTCGTCCTCGATCGGCAGCAGCTCCTCGATGTGGAACCAGCGCAGCTCGCCGAGCTCGACCGGGGCCGTCACCGCAGCGCCGGCTTCCGTTCGCCGGGCAGCACGGCGTCGGGGCGGCGCAGATACAGCGGGATCAGCGGCTCGCCGGGCGCCTTGGCGCGGATCCGGTCGGCGGCCAGCTCCGCGAGGGCCGTCGCGACCGGGTAGCGCGGGCCGTCCAGCGGGCGGGTGAGCACCGTGGCGTACTTCTCGGCGCCGTCGCCGGCGACGCGCTCGATCCCGTCGAGGGACACCGCGTCGGGCCGGGACACCTCGGGCCCGTCGACCCGGACCCCGCCGGCGTAGACCGCCCAGTAGATCTCCTTGCGCCGGGCGTCGGTGGCGACCAGCGCCCGGCCCGGCAGCCCGCGGCCGATGCCGTCGAGCGAGCACACGCCGTGGACGGGGACGCCGAGCGCGTGGCCGAGCGCGGCGGCGGTGACCAGCCCGGCGCGCAGCCCGGTGAACGGCCCCGGCCCGGTCCCGGCGACGACCGCGGCCAGGTCGCCGGGCGCCACGCCGCCCTCGGTCAGCACGGCGGTGATCTGCGGCGCGAGCAGCTCGCCGGCGCCGCGGGCGTCGACGGTGACCCGCTCCGTGAGCAGAGTCACGTCGTCGTCACTGACCCGCACGAGCGCCGCGGTCACCGCAGGTGTCGCCGTGTCCACCACCATCACCAGCACGCGCCCAACTCTAGACGGCTGCGCAGATAGCGCGACGTCGCCACCACGATCAGTTAACGCCGTGGCAATGCGCGGGCCTTACCATCGGCCGACATCTCCGCGCTGGTCAGGAGGATTCGGAATGACCGAGCCGATCCTGGTCGTGGACATGGGGTCCTGGGCCTTGTCCGCCGCTGTCCTCACGCATGACCAGCTGCACCCGGTGCGGGAGCCGGTCACCGGCGCCGTCCGGTGGCCCGGCGGCGCGACCCTGCAGACCGGCGTGGGCCGGCCCCGGCTGCTCGTCGGCGGGGCCGCCGAGCACGCTCGCGACCAGCAGCCCCGCCAGTACGTCGACGGCGTGCGGCGCGCGGTCGACGCGAACGGGCCGATCTGGCTCGGCGACCAGCTGCTCACCGGGACGGAGCTGACGAGCGCCGCGCTCGACGCCGTGGTCGAGGAGGCCCGCCGCGCCCACGGCCCGGTCGGGCGGGTCGTCATGACGGTGCCCACGGGGTACCGCACCCACGACCCCCGCCGCGAGGTGCTCGTCGCCGCCGCGTCCGTCTCCGGCCACCCCGACGTCGAGCTCGTCTGCGACGCCACGGCGGCGGTGCTCGACCCGATGACCATGCTGGAGGTCCCCGACGGCGGCTACGTCCTGGTCTGTGACCTGGGCGCGACCTGGTCGGCGACGCTCCTCCAGATCCAGCGCGGCCAGCCGGTACCGCTGAGCCAGGAGAGCTCCGGCAGCGGCCGCGACCTCGACGTGGTGCTCGCCGCCGACCTGCGGGCGACCCTCGCCGAGTGGGTCGAGCCGGCGTTCACGGCCGGTGGCGAGACCAGCATCCGGGCCGGCTTCCACGCGCTGGACATCGTCCGGCTGCTCAAGCACCGGCTCAGCGACCTGCCGGAGGCCGCCGAGGCGATCGAGCCGGGCGCCCCGCAGTACCGCATGGATCGCCGCCTCCTCGACCAGCACACCGAGCCGGCCATGCGCTGGCTCGTCGCCAGCTGCCGGGCGGTCATCGCCCGCGCGGGCATCGTCCCGGCGGACGTGACCACGGTGCTCCTCGTCGGCGGCCACGCCCACCTGCCGAACGTCGCCCCCGTCCTGCACAACAACCTCGGCCGCCCGGTCACCCGGCCCGCCGACCCGGAACTGGCGGTCCTCCGCGGTGCGGCGGCCTGGGCCCGCGCCCGGCTCGACCGCGCCGTGCCCGCGGAGCCGCCCCAGTGGCGGGTCGAGCCGCTGGCCTGGACCGTCCCCGGCGGGCGGGGCCGGCTGGTCCGCTGGCTGGTCAAGGAGGGCGAGGGCTACGGACCGGGCACCCCCCTCGCCCAGGTCCGCACGGCCGACGACCGCGTCTACGAGCTGACCGCGGGCCGCACCGACGGCGTCATGCTGGAGCAGCGCATCCCGATCGGCAACATGGTCGTCTCCGGCGCGGTCGCCGCGCACGTGCGGATCGAGCCGACGACCGAGCGGTACCAGCTGGCCAAGCGCCACCACCTGCGGGTCGCCGGCGACTGGCTGCTCCTCCCCGACCGCCGCATGATCGTCGAGTGCGCCCGCACGGCCGAGTACGTGAAGGTCCGCGCGATCGACACCGGCGCCCTGATCGCCGAGCTGCGCCCGGGCCGCGCCGCCGCCCGCGGCCAGCTGGCCTTCGGCCCCGGCCAGCAGCTGGCCCTGGTCACCTGGGACACGGCGGGCCACTTCTCCGTCTGGGACGTGCTGTCGGGCCGGATGACGAGCAGCTTCTCCGACGCCCACCGCCCCGACGCGGTCATGGTCAACGAGGCCGAGTGGCGCCTGGTGGCCACCGGCGAGGGCGCGGCGACGGTGGGCCGCTACCGCCGCGACGTGGCCACCGTGTGGGACCTGGCGACGGGCGCCCGCCTGGACAAGGTCGTGGGCGAGGACCTGCCGCGCCGCTTCACCGGCTACTCCGGCTCGAGCCGCGCGGACGCCTTCGCCGCGGAGATGTCGAGCCCGGACGGCCGCCTGCTGGCCGCCGCCCACCCGGGCACCCTGTCGCTGCGCGACGTGGAGACGGAGACGGAGGTCTTCCGCGCGGACCTCCCACCGGCAACGGAGGTGAGCACGGCGTTCTGCGCCGCGGGCCGCCACCTGCTGGCCCGCGGCACGGACGAGGCCGGCGCCTGGCTGGACGTCTGGGAGATCGTCCAGTCCGCCGCCTAGCCGACGGGCAGCACCGCCGCGACAAGGCGATGCATGCCGGACGACGGATTGTCGTCGGGGCACCGGCTGCCGTTGCGGGCCGCCAGGTCCGCAGCCTGCACGAGACCCGGGTGGTGCGTCGGCCACTCGACGTCGTAGACGCACCAGAACTCGTCGATCTCGCCTTCCTCCGCGAGGGCGCGCCGGCGTGCCTCGACGGCCAGGCGCACGAGGGTCAGCGGGACCGCGCCGCCGCCGACGCGCTCGATGCGGATGTCGACCGCCGCCACGTCGCGGACGTCCGGCTCGCGGCGCAGCGCGTCGAGGTACTCCGGCTCGGTGCGCTGACCCTCGCAGCAGATCGCGATTGTCTTGCGCGGGCGGCGGGTGGCGACCTTGCGGCGCAGCGAGGTCGGGGGCTGGCGGTTGCGGGCCATCAGGCCACCTCGGCGGTCAGGCCGAGGGCCTTTCGCAGGAGATGCCGATCGAGCTGCGGTACCGCGCCGAACCGGCCCTGAAGGTAGGCCCGCTCCAGGTTGACCGAGCGGCGGACGCGCTCGCCGCCGTACTCGGCCAGCGCGGTGAGCCGGGTGGCCGCGTCAGGGCCCTTCTCGGTCAGCCAGACCTCGTCGCGGTTCAGGTGGCCGAGCAGGCTCGTATCGTGCGTGGTGAAGACCAGCTGGGCGCCCGCCGGGTTGGTCTCGGGGTCCTGGAACAGTTCGATCAGCTTCGCGGACAGGCGCGGATGCAGGCTGGCGTCGATCTCGTCGAGCAGCAGCAGCCGGCCGTTGCGCAGGGCGTGCACGACCGATCCGATCAGGCCGTACCAGTTCCGGGTGCCCTGCGACTCGTCCTCGATCGCGAACGGCAGCTCCTGGTCCGCGGCCCGGTGGACGAACCGCACCTCGTTGGGCGTCGCGGAGGTGTCCAGCCGAAGGTCGTCGATGCCGAGGTCGGCGAAGCGCAGCAGGTCGAGGACGATGCCGGGGCCGTCGCCACCGGCGCGCACCAGCTCGTCGGTGGGGAGGAAGCCGTCATCTCCGCCGCGGATCCGCCGGCCGCGCAGGCCGAGGATCCGCGTGCCGGCCAGCGCCCGGCCGAACGCCCGCACCTCGGGCTCGTCGAACCGCATCGCCGCGGACAGCGCGAGGGTCGTGGGGGTCAGCAGCTCGCGGGTGCCCGAGATCGTCCCGAGGCCGCGCCGGAACGAGATGGTGCCGCCCTCGCGTTCGAACAGCGCCCGGCGCAGCTTCTTCGGATAGCTGTAGAGGCCCTCGAACAGCACCGTCGAGTCGTCGAGCTCCACCTGATAGGCGTGCCGGACGCCGTGGACCATGAGGTCGATCTCGTACCTCGACGAGCGCGACGGCCCGCCCGCGAACCGGAACGGCTCGCGGGGGATGGCGTCGTCCCACGACCGCAGCGACAGGGCCACGAACGTGGACAACCAGGCCAGCGCCGCGAGCACGTTGGACTTGCCCGACGCGTTGGCGCCGTAGACGCCGCCCACCGTCAGCACCCGCTCGTTGAGCAGGTCGAACGCCCGGGCGGCGGGCCGGTCCTCGTCGACGGCGATCATCGACAGCTCGACGGGGCCGTCGATCGAACGATGGTTCTCGGCCAGGAACCGGAGCAGCACGACACGACACCTCCGCGCCGGATGAGCACGACAAGGCCACTCTACGTCAGGATTCGACGAAAAGAGGCCTCGTTGTGCGGTCGCGGCGTTCAGCGGGGGCCGAGGATGACCTTGTGGTTGCCGTCGGGGGCGCCTGTGGTCGTGGGGATGGTTTCGCGGAGGGTGCCCGTCGGGGAGTACACCTGGACCTCGCCCGTGACCGACACGAGCAGGTCGGTCGGGGAGGCCCAGCAGAGTGAGTACAGCGCCGGGCGGGTGCCCGGCAGGTCGGCCGTCGTGGCGCCCGTCGCCGTGTCGACGATGCGCCAGTTGGTCACCGCGTGGCGGCCGTCGGTCGACCAGGCGCAGGCGTCCTCGATCGGGCCGTCCACCGGAACCGGGCGGACCATGTGGCCGTCCTCGGCGGAGATCAGGGCCAGGCTCCCGCCCTCCACGGAGGTCACCGCCAGCTCCTGGCCGGTCCGGGTCCAGCCCGCCGGGCATCCGCCGTTCGGGCAGTCGTGGGCGGCCGCGTCGAACGGGAGGACCCGGGACCGCGCCTGGCCGGCGGTCACCTCGATGATCGTGAGGCGCCCGACCGAGGGGTCCGAGTACAGCAGGCGGCGGCCGTCCGGGGACCAGCTCAGCTGCGCCGGGACCGTGGCGAGCGGCAGGTCGCGGACGGTGTGGTCGTCCAGGTCGAGCAGCACCGCGGAGCCGGTCCGCGCGGACAGCGCCAGCGCCAGGTCGCCGGCCGGGGCCGGCCGGACGTCCGCGAAGGGCACGGTGACGTAGCCGCCGGTGGTCCGGTCGTACACCCACGTGCTGTCGCCGGGGCCCGGCACCGCGACCAGCGTGAGGCCGCCCGGCAGCTCGACCGGGCGCAGCGTCGGCGGGGCCTCGGACACGGTGAAGGACGTTGCCGACGGCGTCGCCGACGGGGTCGCCGACGGGGCCGGTCGTGGCGGGGCCGGCTGGTCGTCGTGGTCGCGGTTCAGCGGGATCGCCAGGGCAGCCAGCAGGACCGCGGTCGCCCCGGCCGCCGCCGCGAGCCGGCGGCGGCGGATGCGCTTTGCCCGCAGTACCGCTGCAGCCGCCAAGGGGACCGGACGAGCCTCCGCGGCGAGGCCGGCCAGCGTGTGGCGGACCAGGCGGTCCAGCTCTGCGTCGCGGTTCACCGGCGCACCCCCGTTCCGTCGAGATCCGGCAGGCGGCGGCGCAGGGTGGCCAGGGCGCGCGAGGCCTGGCTTCCGACGGTGCCGGTGGACACGCCGAGGAGGTCGGCGACCTGCTGCTCGCTCAGGTCCTCCAGGTAGCGCAGGACCAGCACCGCCCGCTGGCGGGCCGGGAGCGTGGCCAGTGCCGCGCGCATCGTGAGCCGGAGGTGGGGGTCCTCGTCGGCGCTGCCACGCTCGGGCGGCTCGGCCGTCACGACCTCGCGGCGATGTCGCAGGCGGCGCCACCAGGAGACGTGCTCGTGGTACATGATCTTGCGCACGTACGGCTCGGCGTCGCCGCGGATGCGGGTCCAGCGCAGCATCGCCTTGGCCAGGGCCGTCTGCACCAGGTCCTCGGCCGCGTGCTGCTCGCCGGTCAGCGCGTACGCCACCCGCAGCAGGGTCGCGCCGCGGGCCGCCACGAACTCGCTGAACTCGCGCTCGGCTGCCTTGTCCATCGATCGCCTCCGCCATCTATGACGCGCGGAGGGTCACACCGCCTTGCACGCTGCTTTCAGATGCCGGCGGTGCGGTGCTCCCAGTCGCCGCCGCGCGGGATCAGCGCGACCACCCGCGAGTCGTCCTCGCGGCGGTCGAGGCGGACCTCCAGGTGCTCGTCGCTGAGCTGCTCGACCAGGCCCTCGCCCCACTCGACGAGCGTGACCGAGTCCTCCAGCGTCGCGTCGAGGTCGAGCGCGTCGACCTCGCCCAGCGGGTCCCTGACGGCGCCGAGCCGGTACGCGTCGACGTGCACCATCGGGATGCGGCCGCCCCGGTGCACGCGGGCGATCACGAACGTCGGGGAGGTGACGTCGCCGTTGACCTTCAGGCCGGCGCCGACGCCCTGGGCGAGCGCCGTCTTGCCGGCACCGAGCGGGCCGGTCAGCACGACGAGGTCGCCGGGCCGCAGTACCTCGGAAAGCGCCCGCCCGAAGGCGCGCGTGTCGTCCGCAGTGGACAGGATTCGGCTCACTGGTCCAGCACCTTCGTCAAGAACGTGTTCATGGCCTCGTTGACCTCGTCGGCGTGCTCGAGCAGCACGACGTGGCCGCCGTCGGCGACCTCGACGAACTCCGCCTCCGGCAGCACAGAGGCTATCTCGCGGGTGTGCGCGATCGGTGTCAACACGTCGCGGTCGCCGCACACGAGCAGCACCGGCACCCGGCGCAGCGGCCCGAGCACGAGCAGGCGCGCGTGGGTGTAGAGGGTCCGCAGGTACCGCGCGATCACGTCGGTCGAGGTGGTCGAGTTCATCTTCTCGACGTACGACACCAGGGCCGGGCTGGGGCGCTGGGTGCCGAACCCGTACCGCCGGGTCAGCAGCCAGGCCAGGTCGGTCGACGCCTTGCGGGCCCGGTCGACGACGGCCGAGCTGATCGGGCCGGCGAACCCGAGCACCGGCATTAGCGGCCGGCGGAACCGCGCCACGATCTCGGGCAGGCCGAAGTTGACCGCGTCGAGCTTGCCGGCCGACGTCGAGATCAGCACGCAGGCCTCGACCCGGTTCTCGAACAGCCCCGGCACCTGCTCGGCCAGCGCCATGATGGTCATGCCGCCCATGGAGTGGCCGACGAGCACCACCGGGCCGGTCGGGGCGGTCGCCTGCAGCACCGCGCGCAGGCCGGCGCCGAGCGCGTCGAGCGTGTACTCGCCCTTGGTCAGGCGGCCCGAGCGGCCGTGCCCGGGCTGGTCGTAGAAGACCATGCGGTACTTGCCCTCGAACGCCTTGCGCTGGAAGTGGAACGTGCCCATGTCGAGGCAGAAGCCGTGGACGAAGACCAGGGTGGGGCCGTCCTTCGGGCCGTCCACCACTTCGACGTGCAGGTCGATGTCGTCGTCGGTGGTGACGGTGAGCTCCTCGTCGAAGTCCCAGACGCCGAACTCCTCGTCGGCGTAGGGGTCGTCGACCTTCTTGGAGCGGCTGACGATGTACCGCTCGGTGGCCACACCGGCGGCGACACCGGCGGCGGCGAGGCCGACGATCGCGCCGATGATGCCCGCCTTGCGCCGCCGGCTGCTGCCCTTGGCGACTTCGACTTCCGTCATGTCCGCTCCCCTACGTAGATCCGCGGCGTCCGCGCGCTCCCCATCCGCGTCACGATCTCGTAGTTGATGGTGTCGCAGGCCAGGGCCCAGTCGTCGGCGGTGGGGCCCTGCTCTTGTATGAGAATTGCCTCGTCGCCGGGGCGCACCTCGTCGTCGCCGCAGTCGACCACCACCTGGTCCATGCACACCCGCCCGACGATCCGCCGGACCTTGCCGGCGAGCCAGATCGGCCCGCGGCTGCTCGCGGCGCGTGGGACGCCGTCGCCGTACCCGAGCGGGACCAGCGCCAGGGTGGTGTCCTTCAAGGTCTTGTACGTGTGGCCGTAGGAGACGCCCTCGCCGACGGCGACCTCCTTCACCAGGGCGACCCGGGCGTGGACGCTCATCGCCGGGCGCAGGTCCGGTCCCGCGCCGCTGATCGGCGTCAGGCCGTACGTGGACAGGCCGACCCGGACCAGGTCGAAGTGCGTCTCGGGCAGGGTCAGGGTGGCCGCCGAGTTGGCCAGGTGGCGCAGCTCCGGGCGGATGCCGTGCCGCTCGGCGGCCTCGAGCGCGTCGTGGAACGCGGCGAGCTGCCGGGCGATCGACGGGTGGCCGGGCTCGTCGGCGCAGGCGAGGTGGCTCCAGACGGCCCTGATCTCGGCGTCGCCGTCGCCCTCGGCCTTGGCGGCCCGCTCGAGCAGGGCCGGCCAGTCCTTCTGGGCGGCGCCGCCGCGGGACAGACCGGTGTCGATCTTGAGGTGGACACGGGCCGCTTTCTTGGCTTTTCTGGCGCTCTGCACGATCTCGCGCAGGGCGTCGACCGAGGCGGCGGACAGGTCGATGTCCCGCTCGACGGCGGCGTGGAGCGGCCGGCCCGGGCTGTGCAGCCAGGCGAGCACCGGTGCGGTGACTCCACCGTCGCGGAGGGTGATCGCCTCGTCGAGCGTGGCGACGCCGAGCCAGTCGGTGCCGGCTTGCAGGGCGGCGCGGGCCACGGGCAGCATGCCGTGGCCGTACGCGTCGGCCTTGACGACCGTCATCAGCCGCGTGCCGGGCGCGAGGTAGTCACGCAGGGTCGCGACATTGTGCCGGATCGCGTCGAGATCGACCCGGACCTGCGCCTGCCACATCCTCCTAGGGTAAGTGGTCCCTGGTTGAAGTCGATCAGGACGTACTTCGGGTCCGCCTGCCGGCGCGCCGCGGGCCTCGGTGGACACCGCACGGGAGCTAGAACAGCGAGCGGACCGCCCGGCGGAGGTGGGCGGCCACGTCCGCCGCCGTCACCGGGCCCTCCTCGGCGGCCAGCCGACCGGCCAGGCCGTGGACGAAGGCGGCGGCGATGGCGGCCTGCTCGGCGGGCAGGCCGGCGGCCAGGAGCGACCCGAGCAGGCCGGCCAGGACGTCGCCCGTGCCGCCGGTCGCGAGGGCCGCGGTGCCGGTCGGGTTGACGAGGACCCGGCCGTCCGGTGTCGCGACGATGGTCCGGTCGCCTTTCAGCAGTACCACGGAGTCCATGCGCTCGGCGAGGTGCACGGCGGCCGCCACCCGGTCGTCGCCCGGTGCGCCGCCGGCGAGCCGCTGGAACTCGCCGTCGTGCGGGGTCACCACGGTCGGGGCGTCCCGGTCGCGCAGCCAGTCGGCCATGCGGGCGTCGACCAGGAGCGTGAGCGCGTCGGCGTCGAGGATGACGGGGACGGGGGCGCCGAGGACGGTGCGCAGCTCGGCGTACGAGCGCTCGTCGGTGCCGAGGCCGCTGCCGCACGCCCACGCCTGCACGCGGCCGGCGTCCGGGACGCGGTCGGTGGAGATCACCGTCGGGTGGTGGCCGCGGACCCGGTCGGCGGCGCTGCCCGCGTACCGGACCAGGCCGGCCGGGCCGGCGAGGGCGCCGGCGACGGAGAGCACCGCGGCGCCCGGGTAGCGGTCGGAGCCGGTGGCGATGCCGACGACGCCGCGGGAGTACTTGTTGTCGTTCGCCATGGGACGCGGCCACCAGGCGGCGATGTCGTCGGCGTCGGGGAGGTACAGGGCGGGGTCACCGTCGAGGTACGGCGTGAGGCCGATGTCGACGAGCTCGACGATTCCGCTGTGGACGGCGCCGGCCCCGACGAGCAGCCCGGGCTTGAGCGCGCCGAACGTGACGGTGATGTCGGCGTGGATGGCCATGCCGTTGACGGCGCCGGTGTCGGCGTCGACCCCGGACGGCACGTCGACGGCGATGACCGGCGCGCCGCGCAGGACGCTGGACACCTCGGCGACCCGGCTGGCGGCCGGCTCCCGCAGCCCGCCCCGCCCGCCGATCCCGAGGATGCCGTCGACGACGAGGTCGACCGCGGCGGGCACGTCGCGGGTGACGGTGCCGCCGGCCTGCCGCAGCGCCGCGGCACCTCCCTGGTGGACCCGCTCGGGGTCGAGCAGCAGCGCCGACACCCCCGCGCCGCGCCGGGCGAGCATGGCCCCGGCGTACAGCGCGTCCCCGCCGTTGTTGCCGGGCCCGACGAGCAGGAGCACCCGGCTGCCGTAGACCCGGGGCAGGGTCTCGGCGCACCGCCGCGCCAGCCCGGCGGCGGCGCGCTGCATGAGCGCGCCTCCGGGGAGGACTTTCATGAGGGCCTCTTCGGCCGCTCGAACCTGGGCGACGCGCCAGGCAGCTCTCACGCTGGACTCCCTGTGTCGGCGATGCTCTCGCTGCTATTCCCCGCGTCGGTCAGTCTCAAGCCGGGCTCCCCGTCTCGGCCGGCAGGCGCTCGGCGACCACCATCGCCGAGGCGATCCCGCCGTCGTGGGACAGCGACAGGTGCCACCGGGAGATCCCGAGCTCCGCGGCCGCCTGGGCGACGCTCCCGGAGACGGTCAGCCACGGGCGGCCGTCGGCGTTGGTCACGATCTCGCAGTCGTGCCAGTGCAGGCCCGCCGGGGCGCCGAGGGCCTTCGCCACGGCCTCCTTGGCCGCGAACCGGGCCGCGAGCGACTCGGCGGAGCGTGGGTTGCCGGAGGACGTCGTCCGCTCGGCGCCGGTGAACAGGCGCTCGGCGAGCAGCGGCGTGCGCTCCAGCGCCCTGCCGAACCGCTCGACCAGGACGACGTCCATCCCGACGGACACGATCACAGGCCTACCCTGCCATACCGCGATCCGCCACCACGTCGATGCGGACACCTTTGCCAAGCAACGTACAACGCCCCACCAAACCGTCCAACCGTCCGGTTACGGAGGGTTGCGAAGCGTGCCGCTACTCGACCGTCACGGACTTCGCGAGGTTGCGGGGCTGGTCGACGTCGTGGCCGCGGGCCGACGCGATCTCGCAGGCGAGGACCTGCAGCGGCACCGTCGTCACCAGCGGCGCGAGCAGCGTCGGGGTGACCGGCACGTAGAACAGGTGGTCGGCGTACGGCGCGACGGCCGTGTCGCCCTCCTCCGCGATCACGATCGTGCGGGCGCCCCGGGCGCGGACCTCCTGGATGTTCGAGACGACCTTGTCGTGCAGGACGCCCCGGCCGCGCGGCGAGGGGACGACGCACACGACGGGGGTGCCCTCGTCGATGAGCGCGATCGGGCCGTGCTTGAGCTCGCCGGCCGCGAAGCCCTCGGCGTGCATGTACGCGAGCTCCTTGAGCTTGAGCGCGCCTTCCAGGGCGACCGGGTAGGAGACGTGCCGGCCGATGAACAGCACGCTCTTGGCCTCGGCGAGGGAACGGGCGAGGGAGCGGATCGGCTCCATCATGTCGAGGACCTGCTCGACCTTGCGCGGCATCTCCTGGAGCTGGGCGACGACGGCGGCCACCTCGTCGGCGTACTTGACCCCGCGCACCTGCGCGAGGTGCAGCCCGACGAGGTAGCAGGCGACGAGCTGGGTGAGGAAGGCCTTGGTGGAGGCGACGGCGATCTCCGGGCCGGCGTGCGTGTAGAGGACGGCGTCGGACTCGCGCGGGATGGTGGAGCCGTTGGTGTTGCAGATCGCGAGGACGCGCGCCTTCTGCTCCTTGGCGTGGCGCAGGGCCATGAGGGTGTCCATGGTCTCGCCGGACTGGGAGATCGCCACGACGAGCGTCGAGCGGTCGAGGACCGGGTCGCGGTAGCGGAACTCGCTGGCCAGCTCGACCTCGCACGGGATGCGGGTCCAGTGCTCGATGGCGTACTTCGCGACCATGCCCGAGTGGTACGCCGTGCCGCAGGCGACGATGAACACCTTGTCGACGTCGCGCAGGTCCTGGTCGGTGAGGCGGACCTCGTCGAGCATCAGGTCGCCGTGCTCGTTGAGCCGGCCGAGCAGCGTCTCCGCGACGGCGTGGGGCTGCTCGGCGATCTCCTTGAGCATGAAGTACTCGTAGCCGCCCTTCTCGGCGGCGGAGGCGTCCCAGTCGATGTGGAAGGTCTTGCCCTCGGCCGGGTTGCCGAGGAAGTCGGTGATGACGATGTCGTCGGCGCTGATCAGGACGACCTGGTCCTGCCCGAGCTCGACGGCCTCGCGGGTGTGCTCGATGAACGCGGAGACGTCGCTGGCCAGATAGTGCTCGCCGGTACCGCGGCCGACGACGAGCGGCGAGTTGCGCCGGGCGCCGACGACGACGCCGGGGGCCTGCACGTCGACGGCGAGGAGGGTGAACGCGCCTTCGAGGCGCCGGCAGACGGCCCGCATGGCCTCGGCCAGGCGGAGCCCGGGGGTGTCCCCGGCGGCGCTCTCCAGCTCGATCGCGAGCAGGTGCGCGGCGCACTCGGTGTCGGTGTCGGAGGCGAACTCGATGCCGGAGGCCTCGAGCTCGGCGCGCAGCTTGGCGAAGTTCTCGATGATGCCGTTGTGGATGACCGCGACGCGCCCGTCGGCGGAGCGGTGGGGGTGGGCGTTGCGGTCGGTGGGGCCGCCGTGGGTGGCCCAGCGGGTGTGGCCGATGCCGGTGGTGCCGACGCCGAGGCCGGCCTCGTCCTGGAGCGCCTTCTCGAGGTTGGCGAGTTTGCCCGCCCGTTTGGCGGTGAAGAGCCCGCCGTCGATGATCGCCACCCCGGCCGAGTCGTAGCCGCGGTACTCCAGACGCCGCAGTCCGTCCAGAACGATGTTCAGGGCCGGGCGCGCGCCGGCATACCCCACGATTCCGCACATGGTGAGTACCGTAGCAGAAGATCGAGCAGTGCCCGTGCGCGAAACTGTCGTCAATGCGCACGGCATCTGCGCACAAACGGGTGGGTGACATGGCGCCGCCTCCGGGAGGCGGCGCCGGGCGTCAGGCGAGCGAGGAGCGGATCTGGGCCCCGCCGTCCACGACCAGGGTCTGGCCGGTCATCCAGCGCGAGGCGGGGCCCGCCAGGAACGTGATCACGTCCGCGACGTCGTCCGGCTCGCCGATGCGGCGCAGCGGCAGGTGGTCGTTGAGGTACTCCTCGTTGTTCTCCCACAGTCCCCGCGCGAGGTGCGTGCGCACGATGCCGGGGGCGACGCCGTTGACCCGCACGGCCGGCGCGAGCTCGGCGCCCATCTGCCGGGTCAGGTGGATGACCGCGGCCTTGGTGGCGTTGTAGTACCCGATGCCGGGCTCGGTGAGCAGCCCGCCGACCGACGCCACGTTGACGATCGCGCCGCCCCGGGCCGACATCGACGCCTTCCACACCAGCTGGCTCCACAGCACGACGCCGAACTGGTTGAGCCGGACCGTCTTCTCGGCCCGGACCGGGTCGATCTCCATGAGCGGCCCGAAGTACGGGTTGGTGCCGGCGTTGTTCACCAGGACGTCGACGGCACCGAAGCGCTCCATGGCGGCGTCGACGACCGCGGCGGCCTGCTCGGGCTCGGCGGCGTGCGCCGCGTGGGCGAGCACGCCCACGCCGGGGTGGGCCGCCGTGATCTCGGCGGCGACCTCCTCCAGAGTCTCGATCTTGCGGGAGGTCAGCACGACGTTGCAGCCTTCGGCGGCGAAGGCGACGGCGGTCGCCTTGCCGATGCCGCGGGAGGCGCCGGTGACGATGACGGTGCGGGCGTTGGTCATGCCCGCACGTTACTAGCCGGTACCAGACCGGGTTCAGCGCCGACAGGCCCCGACCAACATCAGCTAGACGGCGCGGACGATCGCCGCGATCCGCTCGGCGGCCTCCCGGGCCGTCTCCTGCGTGCCGGCCTCGACCATGACCCGGACGAGCTGCTCCGTGCCCGAGGGCCGCAGCAGCACCCGGCCGGTGCCGCCGAGCTCGGCCTCGACCTGCTTGGCGGCGTCGAGGACCTGCGGCGAGCGGGCGGCGGCCGCCCGGTCGGAGACGGGCACGTTGATCATCACCTGGGGCAGCCGGTGTACCACGGAGGCCAGGTCCTTCAGGCCCCGGCCGGTGGTCGTCATGCGTCCCATGAGGTGCAGCGCGGTCAGCACGCCGTCGCCGGTGGTGGCGTAGGCCGGCATGACGATGTGGCCGCTCTGCTCGCCCCCGAGGGCGAGGCCCTTGGCCCGCAGCTCCTCCAGCACGTACCGGTCGCCGACCTTGGTCTCCAGCAGCCGGATGCCGGCCTCGGCCATGGCCAGCTTCAGGCCCAGGTTGCTCATGACGGTCGCGACGAGCGTGTCGCCGGTGAGGCTGCCGGACTCGCGCATCGCCACGGCCAGGATCGCCATGATCTGGTCGCCGTCGATGTCGCTGCCGTCGGCGGCGACCGCGATGCAGCGGTCGGCGTCGCCGTCGTGGGCGATGCCCAGGTCGGCGCCGTGCTCGACGACGGCGGCGCGCAGCTGGTCGAGGTGGTTGGAGCCGCAGTCCTCGTTGATGTTGAGCCCGTCGGGGTCGGCGTTGATCGCGACCACGGCGGCACCGGCCCGGCGGTAGGCCTCCGGGGCGGCCGAGGAGGCGGCGCCGTTGGCGCAGTCGACGACGACCTTGAGCTCGGCGAGCGGGCTGGGCAGGGAGGTCAGCAGGTGCCGCACGTAGCGGTCCTCGCCGTCGGCGTAGTCGGTGACCCGGCCGATCCCGGCGCCGGTGGGGCGGCGCCGGGTGCCGCTCGCCATCAGCTGCTCGATCTCGTCCTCGACCTCGTCGGGCAGCTTGTGCCCGCCGGCGGCGAAGAGCTTGATCCCGTTGTCGGGCATCGGGTTGTGCGAGGCCGACAGCATCACGCCGATGTCGGCGCCGAGCACGCCGGTGAGGTACGCCACGGCCGGGGTCGGCAGCACACCCACCCGCACCACGTTGGCGCCGGCGCTGGTCAGGCCGGCCACGACGGCCGCCTCCAGCATCTCGCCGCTCGCCCGCGGGTCGCGCCCGACGACGGCGACCGGCGCGTGGGAGTGGTCGTGTTCGAACAGCGCCTGCGCGGCCGCGACGGCGACGGCCATCGCGAGCTCGGGAGTCAGGTCGGCGTTCGCCCGTCCGCGCACCCCGTCGGTGCCGAAGAGTCGCCCCATTGCGTACCTCCCATGGTCGTACTTCCGCGCAGGCAGAATCGGCCGGGCGCTCACCTCCCAGGGTGGCACCCGGCCGACAGGCGTGTTTAGCGCTTGGAGTACTGCGGAGCCTTGCGGGCCTTCTTCAGGCCGTACTTCTTACGCTCGGTCGCACGCGCGTCACGAGTCAGGAAGCCGGCCTTCTTGAGCGCACCGCGGTCGTCGGCGTCGTTCTCGACGAGCGCGCGGGCGATGGCGAGGCGCAGCGCACCGGCCTGGCCGGTGGTGCCGCCGCCGCGGAGGTTGGCGTAGACGTCGAACGTCTCGGCCTTCTCCACGATGACCAGCGGCTCGCGCACCGACTGCTGGTGGACCTTGCTCGGGAAGTAGTTCTCCAGCTCGCGGCCGTTGAGCTGGAACTTGCCCGTGCCGGGCACCAGGCGGACCCGGACGATGGCCTCCTTGCGGCGGCCCACGGTCTGGATCGGCTGGCCGGCGCGGCGGGCCCGGGTGGGGGCGGTCGCCGTGGCGGTGGCAGCAGCGGGCGGCGCCGGGGTCTCGACGGTCGCGACAGCGGCCGGGGCGGCCGGGGTCGCCGGGGTCGGCGTCGGGGCGTCGATGGTCTCGTCGGTCACGCTCTGTCCTTCGTCCGCGCTCACTGCGCGATCTGCTTGATCTCGAACGGCTGGGGCAGCTGGGCGGCGTGCGGGTGCTCGGCGCCCGCGTAGACCTTCAGCTTGCGGATCTGGCGCGCGCCGAGGCGGTTGTGCGGGAGCATGCCCTTGACGGCCAGCTCGATCGCCCGCTCGGGGTGCTTGGTCAGCAGCTCTTCGTAACCGACCGCCTTGAGGCCGCCCGGGTAGCCCGAGTGGCGGTAGGCGACCTTGGTCTGCCGCTTGTTGCCGGTCAGCGCCACCTTGCCGGCGTTGATCACGATGACGAAGTCGCCGGTGTCCACGTGCGGGGCGAACGTCGGCTTGTGCTTGCCGCGCAGCAGCGTCGCAGCGTGCGTGGCCAGACGGCCGAGCACGATGTCGGTGGCGTCGATGACGTGCCACGTGCGCTCGATCTCACCCGGCTTCGGGCTGTACGTACCCACAGGTCTACCTTGTCTTCCACGTCGTCGGTCTGGGGTGCGCTCTCGATGGCGGCGCTAGGCGCGCACGACCACCCAGCGTACCCGAACTATGGGGACGCCTTGTCATCGCACAACAGCATTCCACGATACTCGGCGTCCCCCCGCGGGACAAAATCGGGGCCTACACCCCGGCCAACCGGCCCGGGCGCTCACGCATGTAGACGACCCAGGTGACCGCGAAGCAGACCGCGTAGAACGCCAGGAATGCGATGTATGCCCCGTCACCGGTCTTGTAGGTGAGGAACGACTCGCGGAACGCGAGGTTCACGAGCACGCCGCCGGCCGCGCCGACCGCGCCGGCGACCCCGATGAGCGCCGTCGCCAGCCGCCTGGCCTCGTTCTCGTTCTCGGTGTGCTTCGCCTTGAAGATCGCCGGGATCATCTTGTACGTCGAGCCGTTGCCGATGCCGCTGAAGATGAACAGGAAGACGAACCCGGTCACGAACATCGGCAGCGAGTGCTGCCGCGACGCGATGAGCACCGTCGTCGCCCCGGCCGCCATCGCGACGAAGTTCCAGAACGTGATCCGGGCGCCGCCGTAGCGGTCGGCCAGCAGCCCGCCGACGGGCCGGATGAGCGAGCCGAGCAGCGGCCCGATGAAGGTGAGGTAGGCGGCCTTCACCGGCGTGTCGAACTCGGCCTTGAACTGCACCTGCAGGACCTGCCCGAACGCGAAGCCGAAGCCGATGAAGGAGCCGAAGGTCCCGATGTACAGCAGGGACATGATCCAGGCGTGCCGGTCCTTGATGACGTCCCGCATGGCGTGCTTGTCGTTCGACGCGTGCCGCAGGTTGTCCATGTACAGGGCGGCCAGGACGGCGGCGACGACGATGAGCGGCAGGTAGATCAGGATGATGAGCCGCGGGTGGGCGGCGCCGGCGGTCGCCAGGACGAGCAGCCCGACGAGCTGCACGGCCGGCACGCCGATGTTCCCGCCGCCGGCGTTGACGCCCAGGGCCCAGCCCTTGAGCCGCTGCGGGTAGAAGGCGTTGATGTTCGCCATGGAGCTGGCGAAGTTGCCGCCGCCGACGCCCGCGATCGAGGCGACGATCAGCAGCGTCGTGAAGCTGACCCCGGGCTCCAGCACGATGCCGGCGGCCACGGTGGGCACGAGCAGCATCAGCGCGCTGAAGATCGTCCAGTTGCGCCCGCCGAACGTGGCGACCGCGAACGTGTAGGGCAGCCGCAGGACCGCCCCGACCAGCGTGGGCGCGCTGGTCAGCAGGAACTTCTGGGCGGCGTCGAAGCCGTACTTCGGGCCGAGGAACAGCACGAAGACCGACCACAGGCTCCAGATCGAGAACCCGATGTGCTCGGACAGGATGGACACGATGAGGTTGCGCCGGGCAATCTTCGCCCCGGCCTGCTCCCAGAAGCCGGTCTCTTCCGGGCGCCAGTCGTCGATCCAGCGCCCGCTGCCACGAGCAGCCGGCGCTTCTTCCACGGCGATCGTCATGGTGCGGGACGCTATGGACGCGTCGTTACCACCGGCCGCACCGTTTGTTGTCGCCGCTGCAACGTCTTCCCCGCCTTCTCTGCCGGCGGGGTTGTGAGAACGCGCCGCCGGGCGCCCCGGAAGATCCCGGAGCGCCCGGCGCCACAAGAGACTAAGGAATCAGGACTTGGTGAACGTCCAGGTTCCGGTGTCGGCGCCACCCTGCGGCGGGGACAGCTTCAGGGTGTTGCCGCTGCAGTCGTACTGGCTCTTCTTGAGCACCGGCTGGGCGTCCACGGCGCCGCCGGTGTCGGCGGTGCCGGTGCCGGTGAACTCGCTGATCGGCATCTTGTCGGCGACCCGCACGGTTGCCGGGGCGGACAGGTCCACCGTCACCGTCAGGGTCGAGAAGTCGACCGTGCCCGTGGGCTCCAGGGTGCCGCTGCTGGTCGTCGGGGTCTTCACCGTGCCGCCGACCTTGCCGCCGTAGGCGAAGCTGCCCTTCACGTCGTTGCCGGAGACGTTGAACGTGAAGGTCACCGGCTGCATCGGCCCGAAGTCGACCTGGGTCTTGCCGGCCGGGTCGATGGTCAGCAGGGTGCCGCCGCCGCCCGTGAACGTGCCGTTCACCGGGCCGCTCAGCTTGCCCGTCAGGTTGCTCGCCTTCCACGTGCCGACCAGGCACGAGGCCGCGGCACCGGTCGCGCCGGCGCCACCGCCTGCGCCGGCGGAGGCGCTGCCCGAGGGAGCCGTCGACGACGGTCCGCCCGAGGCGCCCGCCGAGGTCGACGAGCCCGGGGTCGCACCGTTGCCACTGCATCCGGCGAGCCCGATGCCGAACACCGCAACAGCCGCCAGGGCGGCCTTGCCGGTCGTGCGCATCTGCTTCCTCCTCGCTGTTCCATAGGGGTCCGTGCCTGTCTTACCCAGCCGCGGACCGTCGCCACCCTACCGTGGGAAGATGTGGCACACCTGGCCATCGATCTGGACCTCATCGACCAAGGTCGACACCGATTCCGCCACGGTTCGGTAACGTCCTGCTCAAGGCCCGTGTGAGGCGCTCTTAGCAGGCAGGAAACATTCGGGACCCGGGAGCGAAACCCCCTCCCGGCAGCCTTTTGGCCATGTCCGCAGCGCACGACTCCGAAGCGCACTCCGACCAGGTGCACACCGACCAGGTGCACGTCGTCGTCGTGGGTCACGGGATGGTCGGCCACCGGTTCGTCGAGGCGTTACGGGCGCGGGACACAGAGGGTCGCTGGCGGGTCACCGTCCTCGCGGAGGAGGGCCGGTCCGCCTACGACCGGGTGCGGCTGTCGGCGTTCTTCGACGGCGCCTCCGCCGACGACCTCACGTACGACCTGCCGGACGGCATCGACCTGCGGCTCGGCGAGCCGGCGCTGTCGATCGACCGGCACGCCCGCAAGGTCACCACCGCACAGGGCGTCTACGAGTACGACGCGCTCGTCCTGGCCACCGGGTCGTCGGCGTTCGTGCCCCCGATCAGCGGCGTCGATGCGCCGGGCGTCTTCGTGTACCGCACGCTGGACGACCTGGAGGCGATCCGCGCCCACGCGGACGGCAAGGAGGTCGGCGCGGTCATCGGCGGCGGCCTGCTCGGCCTGGAGGCCGCCAACGCGCTGCGCCTGCTGGGCCTGCGCACCCACGTGATCGAGTTCGCGCCGCGGCTCATGCCGGTGCAGGTCGACGAGGCCGGCGGCGCGGTCCTGCGGCAGTACGTGGAGAAGCTCGGGGTCCGCGTGCACCTCGGCGCGGGCACGACCGCGATCCGGCAGGCGTCCCCCACGGGCCGGCTCGGCCTCACGCTGTCCGACGGCGCGCACGTGCCGGCCGACATCGTGGTGGTGGCCGCCGGCATCCGTCCGCGCGACGAGCTGGCCCGCACGATGGGGCTGGCGACGGGGGCGCGCGGCGGGGTGGTCGTCGACGCGAGCTGCCGCACCGCGGACCCGGCGGTCTACGCGATCGGCGAGTGCGCCGAGATCGACGGGCGCTGCTACGGCCTGGTGGCGCCCGGCTACGCGATGGCCGAGGTCGTCGCGGACCGACTGCTCGGCGGGGCCGCCGAGTTCCCCGGCGCCGACACGTCGACCAAGCTCAAGCTGCTCGGCGTGGACGTGGCGAGCTTCGGGGACGCGCTGCGTGACGACCTGCTCGACGTGGTGTACCTGGACCCGGCGAACGGGCGGTACGCGAAACTCGTCCTCTCCGACGACGCGCAGACGCTGCTCGGCGGCATCCTGGTCGGCGACGCCGGTGCCTATCCGACGCTGCGGGCGAGCGTCGGGGGCCCGCTCCCCGGCCACCCGCTGAGCCTGCTGGCGCCGCCGGCCGACGGCGAGAGCCGGGCGGTGCTGCCCGACGGCGCCCAGGTGTGCTCCTGCAACGCCGTCACGAAGGGCCAGATCACGGCGGCGATCACCGACGGCTGCGGCGACGTCGCCGAGCTCAAGGCGTGCACGCGGGCCGGGACCAGCTGCGGCTCGTGCGTGCCGCTGCTCAAGCAGCTGCTCGCCGAGAACGGCGTCGCGGCGAGCAAGGCGCTGTGCGAGCACTTCACGTACTCGCGGGCCGAGCTGTTCGACATCGTCCGGGTCCGTAACGTCCGCACGTTCTCGCAGCTGGTCACCGAGCACGGCACCGGCCGCGGGTGCGACATCTGCAAGCCGACGGTGGCGTCGATCCTGGCGTCGCTGCACAACGACTACGTCCTCGACGGCGAGCAGGCCTCGCTGCAGGACACCAACGACCACTTCCTGGCCAACATCCAGCGCAACGGCACGTACTCGGTGGTGCCGCGCATCCCGGGCGGCGAGATCACGCCGGAGAAGCTCATCGTGATCGGCGAGGTCGCGCGGGACTTCAACCTCTACACGAAGATCACCGGTGGGCAGCGCATCGACCTGCTCGGCGCGCGGGTGGAGCAGCTGCCGGCGATCTGGGGCCGGCTCGTCGCGGCCGGCTTCGAGTCCGGGCACGCCTACGGCAAGGCGTTACGCACGGTGAAGTCGTGCGTCGGGTCGACCTGGTGCCGGTACGGCGTGCAGGACTCGGTGGGGCTCGCCGTCGAGCTCGAGCTTCGGTACCGCGGCCTCCGCGCACCACACAAGATCAAGTCGGCGGTGTCCGGCTGCGCCCGGGAATGCGCCGAGGCGCGGGGCAAGGACTTCGGGATCATCGCCACCGACAACGGCTGGAACCTCTACGTCGGCGGCAACGGCGGCTTCCGGCCCCGCCACGCCGACCTGCTGGCCAGCGACCTGTCGACGGAGGAGCTGATCCGCATCGTCGACCGCTTCCTCATGTTCTACATCCGCACCGCCGACCGGCTGCAGCGCACGTCGGCCTGGATCGAGGCGATGGACGGCGGCCTGGAGTACCTCCGCGGCGTCATCGTCGACGACACGCTCGGCATCGCCGGCGAGCTCGAGGTGATGATGGCCGGCAACATCCAGGCCTACGTCGACGAGTGGAAGGCCACCGTCGAGGACCCCGAGCGGCTGGCCCGGTTCGTGTCGTTCGTGAACGCACCCGACACCCCCGACCCGACGATCTCCTTCGTATCCGAGCGCGGACAGCCCGTGCCCGTCGTCCTGGGAGTGCGCCCATGAAATGGACCGTCGTCTGCCCCTACCCTCGGCTGGAGCCCGAGCGCGGCGTGGCGGCCCTGATCGACGGGGCCCAGGTCGCGGTGTTCCGGGTCTTCGGCGGCGAGGTGCACGCCATCGGCAACCTCGACCCGATCAGCGGCGCGGCCGTGCTGTCGCGGGGCATCGTCGGCAGCCGCGGCGACGTGCCGGTCGTCGCGTCCCCGATGCACAAGCAGGCGTTCGACCTGCGCAGCGGCGAGTGCCTCGACGCGCCCGGCGTCCGCGTGCCCGTCTACCCGGTCCGGATCCGCGACGGCCTGGTGGAAGTCGCGGTGAGCACGTGAGCGCGAGCAGCACGTTGGAAGCGCGGCCGGACTCGGGCGAGGAGCTCCCCCTCGCGGGCTTCACCGTCGCCGTCACCGCCGACCGCCGCCGTGACGAACTGAGCGCCCTGCTGGAACGGCGGGGCGCTCGCGTCGTGCTCGCCCCCGCGCTGCGGATCGTGCCGGTCGCCGACGACACCGAGCTCAAGGCGGCGACGATCTCCTGCGTCGACATCGCGCCCGACATCGTGGTCGCCACGACCGGGATCGGGCTGCGCGGCTGGATCGAGGCGGCCGAGGGCTGGGGGCTGGGCGAGGCGCTGCGGACCCGGCTCGGCGAGTCGTTCCTCATCGCCCGCGGCCCGAAGGCCAAGGGCGCCGTCCGGGCCGCCGGCATGATGGAGGCCTGGTCGCCCGACGCCGAGAGCTGCGACGAGGTCCTCGACTACCTGCTGGGCGGCGGCTACCCGGGCGGGATCGCCGGCCGCCGCATCGCGGTGCAGCTGCACGGCGAGCCGCACCCCGAGTTCACGTCCGCGATGCGCGACGCCGGCGCGATCGTCGTGGAGATCCCGGTGTACCGCTGGGCGCCTCCCGTCGACCCGGCCCCCCTGCGCCGCCTGGTCGACCTCATCTGCTCCCGCCTCGTCGACTCGGTGACCTTCACGTCGGCGCCGGCCGTCGGCTCCCTGCTGCGGGTCGCCGGCGCCGAGGCCCCCGAGGTGCTGGAGGCGCTGCGCACGGACGTCCTGGCGGCCTGCGTCGGCCCCGTCACGGCGGCGCCGCTCAAGCGCCTCGGCGTGCCGGTCGCGGCCCCGGCCCGGGCCCGGCTGGGCGCCCTGGTCCGGATCCTCGTCGACGAGCTGCCGAAGCGGGCGCCCACGCTGTACGTGGCCGGTGCCGCGGTCACCCTGCGGGGCCACGCCGCGATCATCGACGGCACCCTCAAGCCGCTGGCGCCGGGTCCCATGGCGGTACTGCGGGCGCTGGCCGCCTCCCCCGGCCGGGTCCTGTCCCGCGCCGCGCTGCTGCGTGAGCTGCCCCGCGGCGCCGACGAGCACGCGGTCGAGATGGCGGTGGCGCGGCTGCGGGCGGCGCTGGGCGGCTCGGCGTTCGTCCAGACGGTGGTGAAGCGCGGCTACCGCCTCCGCGTCGACTGACGCGGGGCGCCGCCGCGCGCGGCGGCCCCACCATCCGCGCCGCGCCCCCGCGCCGTGAGCGCCGCACCCTCCGCGCGCGATGTTGGAGTTGTGGTCCCGGATTTGTCCGACTTACGCGGATACAGTCGGGACCACGCCTCCAAGATCGCGGCGCGTTCGGGGAAGGGCGGCGCCCGTCGGGCTCACTGGAGGTAGTGCTCGACCTCGTCGATCGAGTGGGCCTCGACCTCGTCCGGGGCGACGCCCTGCAGCTTCGCCGCGCGACGGCGGCGCATCAGGTCCCACAGCTGGTCGAGCTGCTCCTCGATCAACCGGAGCCGGTCGTGCTCCTCCTGCTCGGTGATCTTGCCCTGCTGGAGCTGCGTGCGCAGCTTGTGCTCGTCGTCGACCAGCGTGGAGATCTGGTGGACCAACGTCTTCTCGTCCATGCCATGCATCATCCACCAGAGCGGGGTGATCGCGGTGTGGTCACCGTAACGTGAGCGCCGACCAGCCGAACTGGTCGATCGGGCCGGTCCCGGCCCCGATCCGCCACTCGGCGGCGTCGCCGATGGCCCGGCCGACGAACCCCTTCGCCCACACCACCGCGTCCGGCGGGGCGTCCCCGGCCGCCAGCCGGGCCGAGATCGCCGTCGCGAACGTCGGGCCGCTGCCGTCGGTGTTCCGGCTGGCGATCCGCGGGCTGTGCAGCACCCGGGCGGCGCCGTCGGCCCACAGCACGTCGATCGCCTCCCCACCGGCGACGAAGTCACCGCCGGTCACCACCACGTAGCGCGAGCCGCCCGCCGCCAGCTGGGCCGCCGCCCCGGCCATGTCGGCCGGGGTCACCACCTCCCAGCCGAGCAGGGCCGAGGCCTCCTCGCGGTTCGGCGTGGCGACCACGGCGTGCGGCAGGAGCCGCCCGAACGCCGCGATCAGCCCCCGCCGGGAGCCGCTCGTGGTGGCGAGGACCGGGTCGACGACCAGGTTCGGCAGCGCGCCCGCGCGGGCCCGCGCGGCCACCGCGACCACCGCCTCGGCGGTCGGGAACATGCCCGTCTTGACCGCGGCGACCGGGAGGTCCGCCAGCACGCTGCCGAGCTGGGCGGCGACGACCGTGGTGGGCTGCGCGTACACATCGGTCGTGCCGCGCGTGTTGCGGGACAGCACCGCCGTCACCACACACGCGGCGTGCATCTGCAGGGCCGCCAGGGTCCGCAGGTCGGCCTGCAACGCGGAGCCGCCGGACGAGTCCGTCGCGCCGATGGTGAGCACCACAGTCGGTTCCACGGCACTCAGCTGACCACGCTTCGTAAACGGCGGCCCGCACAATTCGTCCGCTAGCCGCGCCCTTCCCAGACCGGCTCGGGCACCTCGACGACCTCGCCGTCGGCGCGGAACAGCAGGAACCGGTCGAACGACCGGCTGAACCAGCGGTCGTGCGTCACCGCGATCACCGTGCCGTCGAACGTCCGCAGCCCCTCCTCCAGGGCCTCGGCGCTGGCCAGGTCGAGGTTGTCGGTCGGCTCGTCGAGCAGCAGCAGCGTCGCCCCCGACAGCTCCAGCAGCAGCACCAGGAACCGCGCCTGCTGGCCACCCGACAGGGTGCCGAACCGCTGGTCGGCCTGGGCCGCCAGCTCGTACCGCGACAGCGCCGGCATCGCCTGCGGCCGCGGCAGCCCCGCCCGCCAGTCGTCGCCCCGCCACAGGATCTCGGCGAGCGTCTTGTCCAGCAGCTCCGGACGGTCGTGGGTCTGCGAGAAGTGCCCGGGCCGCACCCGCGCGCCCAGGCGCACCACGCCGTCGTGCAGCACCGGCGCCAGCTGCGCCCCGATCGGCGTCTCCACCGGGTCGGTGCCGCCCCGCGCCAGCAGCCGCAGGAAGTGCGACTTGCCGGTGCCGTTGCCGCCGAGGACGGCCAGCCGGTCGCCGTACCAGAGCTCCAGGTCGAACGGGTAGGTGAGGCCGTCGAGCTCCAGCCGCTCGGCCACGACCGCCCGCTTGCCGGTGCGCCCGCCGGACAGCCGCATGCGGATGTCCTGGTCCTTCGGGGGCGCCGGCGGCGGGCCGGCCTCCTCGAACTTGCGCAGCCGGGTCTGGGCCGCCTGGTACCGCGACGCGAGCCCGTCGTTGTAGGCGGCCTTCGTCTTGTACATCAGCACGAGCGCCTTGAGCTTCTCGTGCTCCTCGTCCCAGCGGCGGCGCAGCTCGTCGAGCCGCTCGTGGCGGGCCACCCGCGCCTCGTGCCAGGACGCGAAGCCGCCGGGATGGACCCAGGCCGAGCCGCCCTCGACGGCCACCACCCGGTCGGCGGACTGCGCCAGCAGCTCACGGTCGTGGGACACGTACAGGACGCTCTTGGGTGACTCCCGCAGCCGCTCCTCCAGCCAGCGCTTCCCGGGCACGTCGAGGAAGTTGTCGGGCTCGTCCAGCAGCAGTACCTCGTCCTCCCCGCGCAGCAGCAGCTCCAGCGCGAAGCGCTTCTGCTGGCCGCCCGACAGGGTCCGCACCGGCCGGTCCCGCGACTCGTCCCACGACAGGCCCAGCGCGGCCACGCTCGCGGTGTCGAACAGCACCTCCGCGTCGTAGCCGCCGGCCTCGCCCCACACGGCGAGCGCGTTGGCGTAGCGCAGCTGCGCCTTCTCGCTGTCGTCCTGGTGCATCACGCGCTCGGCCTTCGCGAGCCGCTCCCCGGCGGCCTGCAGCGCCGGCGGCGACAGCTCCAGGGCCAGGTCGTGCAGCGTGCGGTCGTCGCCGATCATGCCGATGAACTGCCGCATCACGCCGAGCCCGCCGGAGCGCGCCACCGCGCCGGTGTGCACCGGCAGGTCGCCCGCCACCATCTTCAGCAGCGTCGTCTTGCCGGCGCCGTTCGGCCCGACGAGGGCCACCTTCGCGCCCTCACCGACCCGGAACGACACCTCGGAGAACAGCTCCCGGCCGTCCGGCAGCGTGTGCCCGACCCCTGCCACGTCGACGTATCCCACGGTCAGGCATTCAACGCGACGGCGGTACCACAGTCGCGGTGTTTTTCCGCACGGCGAAGATCCGGAACCCCTTGTGGTTGGCGTGGCGCTCGGCCGGGAAGCCCTGCTCGCCGAGCCAGCGCTGCAGCGAGTCGGCCCCCAGGTTCCTGGCCACGACCAGCCACGCCACGCCGTCGTCGGCGAGCCGCGGCAGCCACCGCAGCAGCAGCGCGTGCAGCTCGGGCTTGCCGATGCGGATCGGCGGGTTGGACCAGATCTGCGCAAACCTGACAGTCGGCGGCACCTCGTCGGGCGTGACCGCCACCACGTTGGTACCGGCGGTGTTCTCCCTCGTCAGCTCCAGCGCGCGCTGGTTGACGTCGACGGCGTAGATCGTCGCCCGCGGCGCGGCGTGGGCGAGGGTCCTGGCGATCGGCCCGTAGCCGCAGCCCAGGTCGAGCAGGGTGCCGGTGGTCCCCGGCCCCGGCCGGGGGGCGTGGTGCAGCAGGGCCGCGGTGCCCGGGTCGAGCCCCCGCCAGGAGAACACGCCCGACGCCGTGGCCAGGCGAAACTCGTGGTCGTCCACGGTGAACACGACCTCGTGCCGCTCGTGGGCGACCGCGGGGTCGGCCGTGAAATAGTGCTCGCCGGACGCCATGCAACGCATTCTCCCCCGCATAGCTGACGGCCACGCCGTAGGGCCACCCGTTCGGATTTGTGCGAAACATTGCCGATACGGCACCCCCTGCGGGTGTCGGCTACCCTGTGCGACATGACTTCTGGGAACGAGCAGCGCCGGAAGCGGCGTTCCGACTCGTTCCGCCGGGACGAGGCGGACGAAGCCGACAACTGGCTGGCGGGCCTTCGCGGCAGCGGCAGAGGCGAGCCTGACCCGTTCTCCGCGCCGCCGCCCGAGCCGGCGCCGTTCGAGCATCCGGCGTTCGACGCTCCGCCACCGCCGCGGGGCCGGCGCCGCCCCGACGATTCGCCGAGCGGCCAGTTCAGCCGCCGCCCCGACGATCCGCCCAGCGGTCAGTTCGGTCGGCGCCCTGACGATCCGCCCAGTGGCCAGCTCAGCCGGCGCTCCGATGATCCGCCCGGTGGCCAGTTCAGCCGCCGCCCTGACGATCCGCCCAGCGGTCAGTTCGGTCGGCGCCCCGATGATTCGCCCAGCGGTCAGTTCAGCCGGCGGTCGCGCGACGAGCCCGGCGACTCGCCGAGCGGCGTGTTCAGCCCGGCGATGCTGCCCCCGGCGCCGCCACCGTCGCGGCCGCCCGCGATCGACGCGACGCAGGCCATCGGCCGCCGTCGCCGCGACGACTCCGGAGAGTCGCCGAGCGGTTCGTTCCGCACCGCCCCTCCGAGCGACCCCGGTCCCGCGGCGCCCAGCGGTCGCCGCCGGGCCCGTGAGATCGAACCGCCCCGTCGCCCCTCGGAGTCGTACGACCACGGGCCGGAGCTGACCCCGATCATCAAGCCGCTGGCGGACTACACGCCGGCGCAGCCCTCGGCCGAGCCGCCTCCGCTCGTCCCGATCTTCCCGTCGGTGCGCCCCGACGCGCCGCCCCCGGACGCACCGCCCAGCGGCCGCCGTGGCCGCCGCGCGGCCGAGGAGGCGCCGCGCGACCACGAGCCCGGCGGACGGCGCCGCGCCCGCGACGACGCCGGCCCGCCCACGGGCGACATCGCGGCACGCCGCCGCGCCGCTGCCCCGGAAGACGTCGCTGGCCGCGGCTTCGCGGAGCGTGGCACGGGCCGCCCCTTCGGCGAGCCTGCTACGGGCGACGTGGCTGGTCGACGCTTTGCCGAGCCGGGCACCGGCGACGTGGCCGGACGGCGCTTTGCCGAGCCGGGCATGGGTGACGCCGGCGGGCGACGCCGGCGTGAGGGCACTGGCGAGTTCCCGGGCGACCTCGGCGGTCGCCGTGACGGCACCGGTGACCTCGGTCGCCGTGACGGCAGCGGCGACCTCGGTGGCCGGCGCGGCCGGGCGGACGAGACCACGGCGTTCCGCCGGCAGCGCCAGGACGAGTTCGGCGGCCCCCGCCCGTACGACGACCCTCCCACCGGCCCCCGCGGCCGGATGGCGTCCGCGGGTTTCGCCGCGAGCGCCCCGCCGGACGTCGACGCCCCGCGCCGCCGCCCGTCCTTCGACGACCCGCCACACCCGCGCCGCGCCCCGGACGACGCGATGCCGGGCCGCGGCTACGACGACCCGCCGCCGGCCCGCCGCCGCGGTACCGGTGAGTTCACCGGCTCGGGCGCCCGCGCGCTCCGCGACCGCCCGGGCGGCTCCGGCCGGCCACCCGCACGGCCCGGCAGGGGCGGCACCGGCACTCACCCACGGCCGGCGGCCATGGAGTCGCCCCACCGTCCGCACCGCTGGGTGGCGATGCTGAGCGCGATCGCGGTCCTGGTGGTGCTGGCCGCCTGCGGCATCGGCACCTGGTTCATCTTCCGCGACGAGCGCGACGGCCCGGAGTCGGCCCGCTCCAGCACCACGGACGGCCCGAAGAAGCGCGACATCAGCAGCCGCAAGGTCGACCCGAACCCGCTGACGGAGGCGGAGGTCTTCCCGAGCAACAACATCGTCGCGGTCCCGAACGAGCCCCCGTACCTGATCCTCTCGACGAAGGCGTCCCCCGACTGCAAGACCGCGGCGACGGACGACCTGGCGACGTTGCTGATGAACGCGGGCTGCAGCGAGGTCGTCCGCGCGACGATGAAGTCGCCGAACGAGGAGTACCTGATCACGGCCGGCCTGTTCAACCTGGACACGGAGGAGGCCGCGGCCAAGGCGTTCGACGCCGTGAAGCCCATCGTCGACGGCCAGAAGGGCCGCTTCTCCGGCATGAGCGTGGGCGCCGGCACCGGTACCGACGCCCTGGTCCGCGCCCCGACCCAGCTGGGCTGGAACTACAAGGGCCACTTCATCGCGTACTGCGTGATCGCCCGCGTGGACGGCAACGCGTTCACCCCGGACGACCCGTACCCGAACCAGATCACGTTCGACATCGTCGAGACGTACCTGGAGAACGGCATCATCGGCAACCGCGCGATCATCCAGCCCGAGGCCACCCCGGCCGCGTCGCTGCCGGCGTCCGCAGGCTCCCAACCCCCGGCGAGCTAGCCCCCGCCACGCACCGTTCATGATCGATGGCAAGTTCTGGCTGCCATGACGACCAGATCTCTCCATCGATCATGGCGCGCGCCGCAGTTGACCCGCGACCGGCGTTATTTGGTGCCGCGGCCCGCAGCGCCGGCACGTCGCGGAGGCGGTGCGGCCTGCGGCTTCCAGCGACAGCCGGGCACGTCAAGTCAGCAGGTCACGGCGGCGCTACAGGGCCAGCCGGGCACGTCAGCAGGTCGCGATGGCGGTGCGGTCCGCGGCGGCGGGTAGGCATGTAGCGGCGACGACCCCGCGGCGTCAGGCGCGCACACAGCGGTGACGACCCCCACGCGCCCCGCGGCGTCAGGCGGCCACGTCGCGCCGCCGACGGGTGAGCTCGGCACGCTCGCGCAGGGCAGCCACATCGGCCGGGTACACCACCTCGACCAGCGTCAGCCCGTGCGCCGGCACCACCCCCACCTCGTCGGCCCGCACGCTACGACCGAGCAGGCCCGCCGGCCACGACGGCGGCCGGCGCCCGTCCCCCACCGGCAGCTGCGCCCCCACCAGGCTGCGCACCATCGACCAGCAGAACGCGTCCGCCTGCACCGTCGCGACCAGGATGCCGTCCGGGTCGCGCCGCCAGGACAGCCGGCTCACCGCGCGGATCGTCGAGGCGTGCTCCTTGCGGCGGCAGAAGGCGGCGAAGTCGTGCTCGCCCACCAGGCCCGCCGCCGCAGCGTTCAGCAGCGTCAGGTCCAGCGGGCGGGGCCAGGCCAGGGTGTCCCGGCGGCGGAGCGGCGCGGCGCCGTAGGGGGCGTCCGTCACGCGGTACTCGTAGCGGCGTGACAGTGCCGAGAAGCGGGCGTCGAACTCCGGGGGTGCCTCCGTCGCGGCCAGGACGCGGACGTCGAGCGGGAGGAGGCCGGACAGGCGGCGGACCAGCGAGTCGCCGAGGGCGGCCCAGCGGTCCTCAGGGACGTCGATGTGGCACACCTGGCCCGTCGCGTGCACGCCCGCGTCGGTGCGGCCGGCGACCGTGAGACCCTCGACCGCGCCGAACAGGCGCTCCAGGACGGCCAGCAGCTCACCGGCCACGGTGCGGCGTCCGGGTTGGACGGCCCACCCTGAGAAGTCCGTGCCGTCATAGGCCACGTCGACGCGGATTCGTTTGCTCATCAACGTACACCCTCCAACCAAACGGCCCGACACTCCCGTTACGGAGAGTGTCGGGCCGTCCGAGACAGGGCCCTGATCAGGCCTTGGCCTCGTCGTCCTTCGAGTCGTCGTCGGAGGAGGAGGCGGAGGAGGCGGCGGCGGGAGCCGACGAGGACGCCGACGGCGTCTCGTCCTCTTCGCCGGCCAGAACCGCGATCGAGTCGGCCTTGGCGGCCTTGCGAGCGGTGGCCTTGCGCGGCGTCGACGTCGCGACGACCTCCAGCTCCTCAACCAGCTCGATGATCGCCATGGGGGCGGCGTCGCCCTTACGCGGGCCGGTCTTCACGATCCGGGTGTAGCCACCCTGACGGTTGCTGAAGCGCGGCGCGATCTGGTCGAACAGCGTGTACACCACGTCCTTGTCCCGCACCACGGAGAGCGCTTGACGGCGCGCGTGCAGATCGCCGCGCTTGGCCTTGGTGATGAGCTGCTCGGCGAGCGGGCGCAGCCGCTTGGCCTTCGTCTCGGTGGTCTTGATGCGACCGTGCTTGAACAGCGAGGTGGCGAGGTTCGCCAGCATCAGCCGCTCATGCGCGGGGCTACCGCCGAGGCGGGGACCTCTGGTGGGCGTGGGCATGGTTGGGACTCCTCTAGTACAACAGCTCGCTCAGAGCTGTTCGGTCTCGCGGTAGTCGTCGGTGTCGTAGTCCACGTCGCCGAACGCGTCCACGACGTGGGCCGGGTCGAACGTCGGGGCGGAGTCCTTCAGACCCAGACCCATCCCGGCGAGCTTCATCTTGACCTCGTCGATCGACTTCTGACCAAAATTCCGTATGTCGAGGAGGTCGGCCTCCGTGCGGCTGATCAGCTCACCGACGGAGTTGATGCCCTCGCGCTTGAGGCAGTTGTACGAGCGGACGGTGAGGTCCAGCTCCTCGATCGGCAGCGCCAGGTCGGCCGCGAGCTGCGCGTCCTGCGGGGACGGGCCGATGTCGATGCCCTCGGCGGTCTCGTCGAGCTCGCGCGCCAGGCCGAACAGCTCCACCAGCGTCGAGCCGGCCGAGGCCAGCGCGGTGCGCGGGGTCAGCGACGCCTTGGTCTCGACGTCGATGATGAGCCGGTCGAAGTCGGTGCGCTGCTCGACGCGGGTCGCCTCGACGCGGTACGTGACCTTCAGCACCGGGGAGTAGATCGAGTCGACCGGGATGCGGCCGATCTCCTGGCCCTGCTGCTTGTTCTGGTTGGCGGTCACGTAGCCCCGCCCACGCTCGACGGTCAGCTCCATGTCGAGCCGGCCCTTGCCGTTGAGGGTGGCCAGCTTGAGGTCGGGGTTGTGCACGGAGACGCCGGCCGGGGGCTGGATGTCGCCCGCCGTGACGTCGCCGGGGCCCTGCTTGCGCAGGTACATCGAGACCGGCTCGTCGTGCTCGGAGCTGACGCACAGCTCCTTGATGTTCATGACGAGCTCGACCACGTCCTCCTTGACGCCGGGGATCGTGGTGAACTCGTGCAGCACGCCGTCGATCTTGATGCTGGTGACCGCCGCACCCGGGATGGAGCTCAGCAGGGTGCGCCGCAGCGAGTTGCCGAGCGTGTAGCCGAAGCCCGGCTCGAGCGGCTCGATGGTGAACTTGGACCGGACCTCGCTGATGGACTCTTCGGCGAGACTCGGACGCTGTGAGATGAGCACTTTCGTTTCCTCCGATTCGTTGCGCGCCCGCTATATGACGCGCTCCGAAGGCGGGGCCGGGAGCGGCCCCGCCTGCATTGCCTACTTGCTGTAGAGCTCGACGATGAGCTGCTCCTGGACCTGGGTGTCGATGACCTGCCGCGCGGGCAGGCTGTGCACCAGGACCTTGAACTCGCTCGGGATGAACTCCAGCCACGCCGGGACGGTCTTGCTGCCCGCGAGGCCCTGGGCGATCTGGAACGGCGTCAGCTCACGCGACTTCTCGCGGACCTGCACGATGTCGTGCTCGCGCACGCGGTACGACGGGATGTCGACCTTCTTGCCGTTGACCTGGATGTGGCCGTGGCCGACCAGCTGGCGGGCGGCGTCGCGCGAGGTGGCGAGGCCGGCCCGATAGACCACGTTGTCGAGGCGCGACTCGAGGATCTTCAGCAGCTCCTCACCGGTCTTGCCCGGCTTGGCCACAGCCTCGTCGAAGTAGCCCTCGAACTGCCGCTCCAGCACGCCGTAGATGCGGCGGGCCTTCTGCTTCTCGCGCAGCTGCAGGAGGTACTCGGTCTCCTTCGGCCGGCCGCGGCCGTGCTGGCCGGGCGGGAAGGGACGCGACTCGAACGGGCACTTCGGCCCGTCGCACTTGCTGCCCTTGAGGAACAGCTTCATCTTCTCGCGCCGGCAGCGACGGCAGTCGGCACCTGTGTAACGAGCCATGTGTCAGTCTCTTCCCTTAGACCCGGCGGCGCTTCGGCGGACGGCAACCGTTGTGCGGCTGCGGCGTGACGTCGGAGATCTGCCCGACCTCCAGGCCGACGGCCTGCAGCGAGCGGATCGCGGTCTCGCGGCCGGAGCCGGGACCCTTGACGAACACGTCGACCTTGCGCATGCCGTGCTCCATCGCGCGACGGGCGGCCGCCTCGGCGGCCAGCTGCGCGGCGAACGGGGTCGACTTGCGCGAGCCCTTGAAGCCCACCTGCCCGGCGGACGCCCAGGAGATCACGGCGCCGGTCGGGTCGGTGATCGACACGATGGTGTTGTTGAACGTGCTCTTGATGTGCGCCTGCCCGTGGGCGACGTTCTTGCGTTCCTTGCGCCGGACCTTCTTGACAGCGGTCGCGCCGGCGCGAGCCTTCGGCGGCATTCTCTATGCGCTCCTAGTTACGTTTGCGGATCTCGGACCGGCTACTACTTCTTGCCCGGCTTCTTCTTGCCGGCGACCGTGCGCTTCGGACCCTTGCGGGTGCGCGCGTTGGTCCGGGTGCGCTGACCGCGCACCGGCAGGCCCTTGCGGTGCCGGATGCCCTCGTAGCAGCCGATCTCGACCTTGCGACGGATGTCCGCGGCGACCTCGCGGCGCAGGTCGCCTTCAACCTTGTAGTTGGCCTCGATGTAGTCGCGCAGCTGCACGATCTCTTCATCGGTCAGGTCACGAGCCCGCTTGTTCGGGTCGATGCCGGTGGCGGCCAGAGTCTCGACGGCCCGGGTACGCCCGATGCCGTAGATGTAGGTGAGTGCGATCTCGGTGCGCTTCTCGCGCGGGAGATCGACACCAACGAGACGTGCCATAGGTGGGCTGACTCCTCAAATGTGCGGAGGTCTGTGCCCGCTCCGCCCCCGTCTGCCCACAGACGGGCCCCGGCCTCCGACCGGGGGTGTGTCCACGCGCGCCGCTGTTCGCGGCGACCCGTGGCTGGAACGGGCTGTAACAAAACGTGCGGTGCCGGGGACTCAGCCCTGGCGCTGCTTGTGGCGCGGGTCAGTGCTGCAGATGACCATGACCCGGCCATGCCGCCGGATGACCCGGCAGTTGTTGCAGATCCGCTTGACGCTCGGCTTGACCTTCACGGTGTGCCTAACTCTCGCTGCGCGCCCGCGTTTGGGGCCGCAGGCCCGACCGTTACCTGGGAACCGAACCCGATTACTTGTAGCGGTAGACGATGCGCCCGCGAGTGAGGTCGTAGGGCGAAAGCTCCACGACAACACGGTCTTCGGGCAGGATGCGGATGTAGTGCTGCCGCATCTTGCCGCTGATGTGCGCCAAGACCTTGTGGCCATTGGCGAGCTCAACCCGAAACATCGCATTCGGGAGTGGCTCGATCACTCGGCCCTCGATCTCGATGGCCCCGTCTTTCTTCGGCATGTCCTCCGCTACCTGACATCGGGTCTGGTGGGTGACGCTTGCATCCGTTTCACGAGGTCACCGACGTGTGCCGGGGATCTCGAGCCAGCCGCGGCTCCGAACATGCCACTGGAAGCGCGTGGAGGCATGCCGGAGTGGACGCTTTGCGCCAATGCGCAAGTCTACGCACGAAAGCGCGTGGGACCAAATCGGGGGTCAGCTGTCGCGGTACCGCTTCTGCTGGCGCGGTGGCTCGTTGCCGAGCACCTTCATGCTGAACGTCGTCGCGAGCAGCACCGCACCCCACGGACCGGCCACCCACATGGGCCAGAAGTAGACGGGCTCACCGTTGGAGATGCTGACCAGGATCCAGATCACAATGTTGACCGAGACCGCGACCAGCCAGGCGCTCCACACGCCGATCAGCCACCGGGGATTGCGCGATTCGTCGCGCTCCTCGCCGTCGGACGACGCCGCCGGGGAGGAGGAGCGCGCCAGCTGCGACTCCGCCTGCGGGTGGAAGCCCGGAAGGTCCTTGAGGATCTTGTCGAGGTCGCCGTAGGTCCGGGCCTCGTATGCGTCCTTGAGCCGGTCGTCATACTCGCCCAGGGACAGCCGGCCCTCGTCGAGCGCTGCCTTGAGGCGCTCCGCCACGAACTGCCGGTCGACGTCGGCCGCACGCAGGTCTTCCCGCCGGTCTGCCACTGCTCCCCCTTCACCCCAATTCGGGTGCAGACAGCATCCCATCCGCCAGGCGAGCGTTCCACCCCGGACTGGGCCCTAGGTGGTACCGCTGACCGCCGGCTCCCGCGCCGTCACGAGGTCGCCCAGGCGGGAGCGGCCGCCGTCCTCGGCGGTGAGCACCCACACACCGTCGTCGCAGATCGCCATCGTGTGCTCGACGTGCGCCGCGACGGAGCCGTCGACCGTGACGACGGTCCAGCCGTCGTCGAGCTCGGCGACCTTCGGCCGGCCCCGCGTGATCATCGGCTCGATCGCGAGCGCCATGCCGGGCCGCAGCATCGGGCCCTTGCCCGGGCGGCCCTTGTTCTCGACGAAGGGGTCCTGGTGCATGGCACTGCCGATGCCGTGCCCGCCATAGCCTTCCACGATGCCGTACCGCCCGGCCTTGCGGATCGACGACTGGATCGCGAAGGAGATGTCGGTGAGCCGGCCCTTGCCGGAGCGGGCGCCACGGGCCGCCGCCGCGATACCCGACCACATGGCGTCCTCGGCGACCCGGATCAGCCGGCGCTGGTCGGCGTGGACCTCACCGACCCCGACGGTGATCGCGGCGTCGCCGTGCCAGCCGTCGAGCTCGGCGCCGCAGTCGATGGAGATCAGGTCGCCCTCCCGCAGCACCTGCCGCGGGCTGGGGATGGCGTGCACGACCTGGTCGTTGACCGAGGAGCAGATCGACGCCGGGTAGCCGTGGTACCCCATGAAGGAGGGAATGGCGCCGGCCGACCGGATCGTCTCCTCGGCGATGCGGTCGAGGTCGGCGGTGGAGACTCCGGGCGCGACCGCGGCCCGCATCCGGGCCAGGGCGTCCGCGACGACGAGCCCGGCGCGGCGCATCAGGCCGATCTGTTCCGGGGTCTTGAGCTCGATCTCGACCTGGTGGGCCATGTGGAGCTTTCAGCCGCCGTACGAACGGAGGGCGTCGATCGCGCGGACGGTGACGTCCTCGACGGGCCCGGTGGCGTCGATGCCGACAAGCTTGCCCTGCGCGCCGAAGTAGTCGACCAGGGGCGAGGTGTCCCGCGCGTACACCTTCAGGCGCTCGGCGATCGTCTCGGCCTTGTCGTCGTCGCGCTGGAACAGCTCCCCGCCGCAGCGGTCGCACACCCCGTCGTGGGTGGGCGCGTCGAACTCGACGTGCCAGATCTTGCCGCAGCCGCGGCAGGTCCGGCGGCCGGAGAGCCGCCGGATGACCTCTTCGTTCTCCACGACGAGCTCGAGCACGATGTCGAGCCCGGTGCCCAGGTCGGCGAGCAGCTTGTCGAGCGCGTTGGCCTGGGGGACGGTGCGCGGGAACCCGTCGAGCAGGAACCCGTCGGCCGCGTCCCCCTCGGCGAGGCGGTCGGACACCATGTTGATGGTGACCTCGTCCGGCACCAGCTGGCCGGCGTCCATGTACCGCTTCGCCTCCACGCCCAGCGGCGTGCCCTGCCCCACGTTGGCGCGGAAGATGTCGCCTGTGGAGATTTTGGGCACGGCGAGGTGCGCGGCGATGAACTCGGCCTGGGTCCCCTTGCCCGCCCCGGGGGGACCTACCAGCACCAGCCTCACTACCGGAGGAACCCTTCGTAGTTGCGCTGCATCAGCTGGCTCTCGATCTGCTTCACCGTCTCGAGGCCCACACCAACAATAATGAGCACCGCGGTGCCACCGAACGGGAAGTTCTGCAGAGCCTGCCCGCCACCCACGATACCGATGAGCAGGTTGGGCAGGATGGAGATGATGCCCAGGTAGAGCGCGCCGGGGAGCGTGATGCGGCTGAGGATGAAGTCAAGATACTCGGCCGTGGGCTTGCCGGGGCGGATACCGGGCACGAACCCGCCGTACTTCCGCATGTTGTCCGACACCTCGGTGGGGTTGAAGGTGATCGAGACGTAGAAGTACGTGAAGAAGATGATCAACAGGAAGTACAGGATGATGTGGGCCGGCTTGTCCTGGGCCACGATGTTCCGGTTGATCCACAGGATCGTGCTGTTCGTCGTGTCGGAGCCGGCGAACGAGGTCGCCAGCTGCGGCAGGTAGAGCAGCGACGAGGCGAAGATGACCGGGATGACACCCGCCTGGTTGACCTTCAGCGGGATGTAGGTCGAGGTCCCGCCGTACATCCGGCGGCCGATCATGCGCTTCGCGTACTGGACCGGGATGCGGCGCTGGGCCTGCTCCAGGAAGACGACGAACGCGATGACCACCACGGCCAGGCCGACGATGACGAAGAACGTGGTCTTGTTGTCCTGCCAGATCTGCAGGCCCTCGCTGGGGAGGCGGGCCGCGATCGAGGTGAAGATCAGGACGGACATGCCGTTGCCGACGCCGCGGTCGGTGACGAGCTCGCCGAGCCACATGATGACGCCGGTGCCGGCGGTCATCGTGATGACCAGGACGGTGAGCGTCAGCCACATCGGGATCTTGCCGGTGTCCGGGATGATCGGGTACTGCGACTGGTCGCACGCGCCGCCGAAGAGCTGGCCGGACCGCGCCAGGGCGACGAACGCCGAGGCCTGCAGGATGCCCAGACCGAGGGTCAGGTAGCGCGTGTACTGCGTGATCTTCGCCTGGCCGGACTGGCCCTCCTTGCGGAGCTGCTCGAGGCGGGGGATCACGACCGTCAGCAGCTGCAGGATGATGCTGGCGGTGATGTAGGGCATGATGCCCAGCGCGAACACCGACAGCTGCAGCAATGCACCGCCGGAGAACAGGTTCAACAAGGTGAAGACCTGGTTGTCCTGACCGTTCTCCAGGATGTTGAGGCACTTCTGCACGTTGCCGTACGACACGCCGGGGCTGGGCAGCGTCGCGCCGAGCCGGTAGATGGCGATCATGAACAACGTGAAGAAGATCTTCTTGCGCAGGTCAGGCGTTCGGAACGCACTGGCAAAGGCGGAGAGCAACTTCATCCTCCTGCGCAAGGCGGCCGGTCGGCCGACGAGGTGGGGTCCTGGTGGTGCTTGTGACGATGTCGAACGTATGAGTCGAACGTGTTACTGCGCAACGGACTCTAACAGGATGTCGAGAGCACATCACGCCCGGCTTTGAGGCACCGCGTGGCGCCCACCGGTCCGGTGGACGCCACGATAGCGCTCTATTCGGTTTCGCCGCCCAGCAGCTTGACCGTGCCGCCGGCGGCCTCGATCTTCGTGCGCGCTGTCGCACTGAACTTGTGCGCACTGACCTGCAGCTTGACGCCGCCCAGCTCGCCGTCGCCGAGGACCTTGACCAGCTCGCCCTTGCGGACGGCGCCGGCGTCGACCAGCTCGGCCACGCCGACCTCGCCGCCCTGCGGGAACAGCTCGGCCAGGCGTGCAAGGTTCACAACCTGGAACTCGATCCGGTTGCGGTTCTTGAAGCCCTTCAGCTTCGGCAGGCGCATGTGGAGGGGCATCTGCCCACCCTCGAACGCCGCCGAGATGTTCTTGCGGGCCTTGGAGCCCTTGGTGCCACGCCCGGCCGTCTTGCCCTTGGAGCCCTCACCGCGACCCACGCGGGTCTTCTCGGTCTTGGCGCCGGGGGCGGGCCGGAGGTGGTGCAGCTTGATCGTCATCGGATTACTCCACCTCTTCCACGGTGACCAGGTGCGTCACGGTGTGGATCATGCCGCGGATCTCCGGGCGGTCTTCCTTGACGACCACGTCGCGGATCCGCTTCAGCCCGAGCGACCGCAGGGTGTCCCGCTGGTTCTGCTTGGAGCCGATCTCGGACCGGATCTGGGTGACCTTGAGACGAGCCATGGCTACGCCCCCGCCCCGGCCCGTGCGGCCAGCATGGCGGCCGGCGCGACGTCCTCCACCGGGAGGCCACGGCGCGCGGCCACCGCCTCCGGCGACTCGAGCTTCTTCAGCGCCGCCACCGTCGCGTGGACGATGTTGATCGCGTTCGACGACCCGAGGCTCTTCGACAGCACGTCGTGGATGCCGGCGCACTCCAGGACGGCGCGGACCGGGCCACCGGCGATGACGCCCGTACCGGCGGAGGCCGGCTTGAGCAGCACCACACCGGCCGCGTCCTCACCGATCACCGGGTGCGGGATCGTCGCCGCGAGCCGCGGCACCTTGAAGAAGTGCTTCTTGGCCTCCTCGACGCCCTTGGCGATGGCCGCGGGCACCTCCTTGGCCTTTCCGTAGCCGACGCCGACCGTGCCGTCGCCGTCACCGACGATGACCAGGGCGGTGAAGCTGAAGCGACGACCACCCTTCACGACCTTGGCGACGCGGTTGATCGCGACGACCCGCTCAAGATGCGGCGTCTTCTCGGCGGGCGCGTTGCCGCGGCCGCCACCCTCGCGACGGTTCTCGCGACGGCCGCCACCTTCTTGGGTGCTACCGGACCCGCCGCCCCTGCGCTGAGGACCAGGCATGAACGTTTCCCTTCCTAGAACTCGAGTCCGGCTTCGCGGGCGGCGTTCGCCAGGGCCGCGAGGCGGCCGGCGTAGCGGTTGCCGCCACGGTCGAAGACGACCTTGCCCACACCGGCGGCCTTGGCCCGCTCGGCGAGGAGGGTGCCGACCTTCGCGGCCTGCGCCTTCTTGTCGCCATCGGTGCCCCGGATGGTCGCGTCGAGCGTCGAGGCCGAGGCCAGGGTGTGACCCTTGAGGTCGTCGACGATCTGCGCGGTGATGTTCCGCAGCGAACGGGTGACCACCAGGCGGGGACGCTCGGCGGTACCACTGACGTGCTTGCGGATGCGGAAGTGCCGGCGAGCACGCCCCGTGCGGCGCGCGGCGGCAACGCCGCCGGAGTTGCGGCGCTTGAGCAGCGTGGCGCTCATTTCTTACCAGCCTTTCCGGCCTTGCGGCGGATGACCTCGCCCTGGTACCGCATGCCCTTGCCCTTGTACGGCTCGGGCGGGCGGATCTTACGGATGTTCGCAGCGACCTCGCCGACCTGCTGCTTGTCGATCCCGGCGATGTGGAACAGCGTCGGCTTCTCGACCGAGAAGGTGATGCCGGGCGGCGGGGTGACGACGACCGGGTGCGAGAACCCGAGCGCGAACTCCAGGTCCGAGCCCTTGGCGGCCACGCGGTAACCCGTGCCGGCGATCTCGATGCTCTTGCGGTACCCCTCGGTGACACCCACCACCATGTTGGAGATGAGCGTGCGCGACAGGCCGTGGAGCTCCTTGGCCTTGCGCTCGTCGTTGGGGCGGACGACGTTGAAGCTGCCGTCCTCGGCCCGCTCGCAGGTGATCGGTTCGGCGAGGGTGTGGCTCAGTTCGCCCTTGGGGCCCTTGACGGTGACGACCGGGCCATTGATCTTGACCTCGACGCCGGAGGGCACCGTGATGGGCTTACGTCCGATTCGCGACATTGGAGACCTTCCTCACCAGACGTAGGCGAGGACTTCCCCGCCCACCCCTCGCTTGCGGGCCTGCCGGTCGGTGAGCAGCCCTTGGGACGTCGAGATGATGGCCACACCGAGGCCACCGAGCACGCGCGGCATCTCGACCGACTTCGCGTACACCCGGAGGCCCGGCTTCGACACGCGGCGGATGCCGGCGAGGCTGCGCTCACGGTTCTGGCCGTACTTGAGGTCGACGACAAGGGTCTTGCCGACCTTGCCCTCCTCCGGCTCCTGCACCAGCCACGAGGACACGTAGCCCTCGGACTTGAGCACCTCGGCGATGTTCGCCTTGATCTTCGAATATGGCATCGACACCCGGTCGTGGTACGCCTGGTTGGCGTTACGCAGACGCGTGAGCATGTCTGCGATGGGGTCGGTCATGGTCATTGCTTGTCAGCCTTTCTCGCCGCGGTTCCTCGCCCACTGGCGGGCCTACGGCGAAGGAGGATTACCAGGAAGCCTTGGAAACGCCGGGCAGTTCGCCACGGTGCGCCATCTCGCGGATGCACACGCGGCACAGACCGAACTTGCGGTAGACGGCCTTCGGCCGGCCGCAGCGCTGGCAGCGGGTGTACGCGCGGACCGCGAACTTGGGCTTCGCGGCGGCCTTGAGGACGAGCGCCTTCTTCGCCATGGTCAGTTCTCCCTAGTTCTCACGGAAGGGGAAGCCGAGCAGCTTGAGCAGCGCGCGACCCTCCTCGTCCGTGCGGGCGGTGGTGACCACGGTGATGTCCATCCCTCGCGGCCTGTCGATCTTGTCCTGGTCGATCTCGTGGAAGACCGACTGCTCGGTGAGGCCGAAGGTGTAGTTGCCGTTGCCGTCGAGCTTGCGCCCGTCGAGGCCGCGGAAGTCACGGATACGCGGCAGCGCGATCGACAGCAGCCGGTCCAGGAACTCCCACATCCGGTCGTTGCGCAGGGTGACCTTCGCGCCGATCGGCATGCCCTCACGCAGCTTGAACTGCGCGATGGACTTGGTGGCCCGGCGGACCTGCGGCTTCTGGCCGGTGATGGTGGCCAGGTCGCGGACGGCGCCGTCGATGAGCTTCGAGTCGCGGGCCGCCTCGCCGACACCCATGTTGACGACGACCTTGACCACGCCCGGGATCTGCATCGGGTTGGCGTAGTTGAACTGCTCACGCAGCTGGCCCGCGATCTCGTCGCGGTACCGCTGCTTGAGGCGAGGGTTCACCTTCTCGACCGTCGTCATCACAGATCCTTACCGGAGCGGCGCGACACGCGGGTCTTCACGCCGTTCTCGTCAATGCGGGAGCCGACCCGGGTCGGCTTGTTCTCCGAGTCGACCACCATCACGTTGGAGATGTGGATGGGGGCTTCCTGCGTCACGATCCCGCCGGTCTTGGAGCCCCGCTGGGTGGTGCGGATGCGGGTGTGCTTCTTGACGCGGTTGACGCCCTCGACGATGACCTTGTCCTCGCGCGGGAGGGCGGTCAGCACCTTGCCGGTCTGGCCCTTGTCCCTGCCGGCGAGGATCAGGACGGTGTCGCCCTTCTTCACCTTCATGGCTACAGCACCTCCGGCGCGAGCGAGATGATCTTCATGAAACGCTTGTCCCGGAGCTCACGCCCGACCGGGCCGAAGATGCGGGTGCCACGCGGGTCCCCGCCGTCCTTGATGATCACGGCGGCGTTCTCGTCGAACCGGATGTAGGAACCGTCCGGGCGGCGCCGCTCCTTGGTGGTCCGGACGACGACGGCCTTGACCACGTCACCCTTCTTCACGCCGGCGCCCGGGATCGCGTCCTTCACCGTGGCCACGATGATGTCGCCGATGCCTGCATAGCGGCGACCCGAGCCACCGAGCACACGGATGCACAGGATTTCCCGGGCTCCCGTGTTGTCGGCGACGCGCAGCCGCGACTCCTGCTGAATCACGCTTATCTCCTAATGTCTGCCAGTTCTCGGCGCCGCCTGAGCGGCGCCGAGCTTGGCGGAACGACGGCCTTACTTGGCCTTTTCGAGGATCTCCACGACCCGCCAGCGCTTGGTCGCCGACAGCGGCCGGGTCTCCATGAGCAGCACGCGGTCGCCGATGCCGCACGCGTTCTGCTCGTCGTGCGCCTTCAGCTTGCTGGTGCGGCGCATGACCTTGCCGTACAGCGGGTGCTTGACCTGGTCCTCGACCGCCACGACGACGGTCTTGTTCATCTTGTCGCTGACCACGAGGCCCTCGCGGACCTTGCGGCGGCCGCGCACCTCGGTGCCCGACTCGGTCGTCTGCTCGCTCATGCTCATGCCACCTCAGCCACAGCGTCGGGCGCAGCCGAAAGACCCAGCTCGCGCTCGCGCATGATCGTGTAGATCCGGGCGATCTCCCTGCGGATGACCTGCAGTCGCCCATGGTTGTCCAGCTGGCCGGTGGCCGACTGGACGCGGAGGTTGAACAGCTCCGCCTTGGCTTCCCGCAGCTTCTCGACCAGGCCCTCGTCGGACAGCTCACGCAGCTCGGTCGCCTTGATACCGGCGGCCATCAGACATCAGCCCCTTCACGCGTGACGATCCGGCACTTCAGCGGAAGCTTGTGGATCGCGCGCCGCATTGCTTCCCGGGCGATCTGCTCGTTCGGGAACGACATCTCGAAGAGGATCCGGCCCGGCTTGATGTTGGCCACCCACCACTCGGGCGAACCCTTGCCGGAACCCATCCGGGTCTCGGCCGGCTTCTTCGTGATCGAGCGGTCCGGGAAGATCGTGATCCAGACCTTGCCACCACGACGGATGTGCCGGGTCATGGCGATACGGGCCGCTTCGATCTGCCGGTTGGTGATGTACGCGGGCTCGAGGGCCTGGATACCGAACTCACCGAAGACCACGCGCGTGCCGCCCTTGGCCGGGCCGTGACGGTCCGGGTGGTGCGGCTTGCGGAAGCCCTTCGGGGGCTTGCGTGGGATCAGCATTCGTCAGCCCTCCTGCTGCGTCTCTGCCGGAGCCGGCGTCGGCTCAGCGGCGGGCGCGCTGCTCTCGCCGGCGGCCTCCGCGGCGTGCGCCGCAGCGGCGGCCCGGCCCGCCTCGGTACCACCGGCGGTCGTGCCGGAGGAGCCGGAACGTCCGCGACGCGGCCGCTCGGGCCGGTCGGCACGCTCACGACGGCCACGCGGAGGCGCGGCCTCGGCCGGCGCCTCGCGACCCGGAACGGCGTCGCCCTTGTAGATCCAGACCTTCACGCCGATGCGGCCGAAGGTCGTACGGGCCTCGAAGAAGCCGTACTCGATGTTCGCGCGCAGCGAGTGCAGCGGCACGCGACCCTCGCGGTAGAACTCGGTGCGGCTCATCTCGGCGCCGCCGAGGCGGCCGGAGACCTGCACCCGGATGCCGCGCACCAGCGTGTTCTTCATCGCCGACTGCATCGACTTGCGCATCGCGCGGCGGAAGCTGACCCGGCTGGACAGCTGCTCGGCGACCGCCTGGGCGACGAGCTGCGCGTCCGACTCGGGGCTCTTCACCTCGAGGATGTTGAGCTGCACCTGCTTGCCGGTGAGCTTCTCCAGCTCGGCGCGGATGCGGTCGGCCTCGGCGCCCTTGCGGCCGATGACGATGCCCGGGCGGGCCGTGTGGATGTCCACGCGGACCCGGTCGCGGGTGCGCTCGATGTCGACCTTGGCGATGCCGGCCCGCTCCAGGCCCTTGGACATCATCCGACGGATCTTGACGTCCTCGGCGATGTAGTCCTTGTAGAGCTTGTCGGCGTACCAGCGGGACTTCCAGTCGGTGCTGATGCCGAGCCGGAACCCGTGCGGGTGAACCTTCTGACCCATTACTCGGTCCCTTCCTCGGCGTCAGCCTTGTCGGCCGCCGCCTTCTTGGCCGGAGCCTTCTTCGCCGCGGCCTTCTTGGCCGGGGGCGCCTCGACCTCGTCGACCTCGTCGACCTCGTCGACCTCCGGCGTCACGGCCTTGGCGGCCTTGGTCGCCTTCGCCACGCCGGCCTTCGCCGCGCGGGCCTGGGCGGCCGGGACGCTCTCGACCACGATCGTGATGTGGCTGGTCCGCTTGCGGATCCGGTACGCCCGGCCCTGCGCCCGCGGACGGAACCGCTTGAGCGTCGGGCCCTCGTCGACGTAGGCCTCGGCGACCAGAAGCGAATCGGGGTCGAGACGCTCGTTGTTCTCTGCATTGGCGATCGCGCTCGCGAGCACCTTGTAGACCGGCTCGCTCGCCGACTGCGGCGCGAACTGCAGCACCGTGAGCGCCTCGCGCGCGGGCAGGCCGCGCACGAGGTTCACCACACGGCGCGCCTTCATCGGCGACACGCGCACGTGACGCGCGATCGCCCGGGCACCGGGCAGCGCCGCCTCGCTCTTCGTTGGCATCGGGAAATCCTCTTGATTCCTATCGGCTGCCTTAGCGGCGGCGGCTCTTCCGGTCGTCCTTCTCGTGACCCTTGAACGTGCGGGTCAAAGCGAACTCGCCGAGCTTGTGCCCGACCATCGCCTCGGTCACGAACACGGGCACGTGCTTGCGTCCGTCGTGGACGGCGATCGTGTGACCGAGCATCTCGGGGACGATCGTCGACCGGCGCGACCAGGTCTTGATGACGTTCTTGGAGTTCTTGGCGTTCTGGACTTCCACCTTCTTGATGAGGTGGTCGTCAACGAACGGGCCCTTCTTGAGGCTGCGAGGCATTGCTCAGGCTCCTTAGCCGCGCTTCCGGGTGGCGTAACGCCGACGGACGATGAGACGGTCGCTCGGCTGGCCCTTGCGCCGCGTGCGGCCCTCCGGCTTGCCCTTCGGGTTGACCGGGTGGCGGCCACCAGAGGTCTTGCCCTCACCACCACCGTGCGGGTGGTCGATCGGGTTCATCGCGACACCACGGACGGTCGGGCGCTTGCCCTTCCACCGCATGCGACCGGCCTTGCCCCAGTTGATGTTCGACTGGTCGGCGTTGCCGATCTCGCCGACGGTGGCCCGGCAGTGCACGTCGACGCGCCGGATCTCACCCGAGGGCATGCGGAGCGTGGCGTACTGGCCCTCGCGGCCCAGCAGCTGGATGCCGACGCCGGCCGAGCGGGCCAGCTTGGCACCACCGCCCGGGCGCAGCTCCACGGCGTGGACCGTGGTGCCGACCGGGATGTTGCGCAGCGGCAGGTTGTTGCCCGGCTTGATGTCCGCGCCGGCACCCGCCTCGACCCGGTCGCCCTGCTTGAGGTCCTTCGGGGCGATGATGTAGCGCTTCTCGCCGTCTGCGTAGTGCAGCAGCGCGATGCGCGCGGTCCGGTTGGGGTCGTACTCGATGTGCGCGACCTTGGCGGGGATCCCGTCCTTGTCCGCACGGCGGAAGTCGATCAGCCGGTACTGGCGCTTGTGGCCGCCGCCCTGGTGGCGCGCGGTCACCCGCCCGTGGACGTTGCGACCGCCCTTGTTCGGCAGCGGCTCGAGGAGCGACTTCTCCGGCGTCGATCGGGTGACCTCGGCGAAGTCGGCGACGCTCGAACCACGACGACCGGGCGTCGTCGGCTTGTACTTACGAATAGCCATCGTCTATACCCCTCAGCTGACCGGTCCGCCGAAGGCTTCGATCCGGTCACCCTCGGCGAGCTTGACCATCGCCCGCTTCGTGTCCTTGCGCTTGCCCCAACCCGTGCGGGTCCGCTTGCGCTTGCCTTCGCGGTTGATGGTGTTGACCGTCAGGACGCGGACGTTGAAGATCTGCTGGATAGCGATCTTGATTTCCGTCTTGTTGGCGTCCGGGTGCACCAGGAACGTGTACCAGTTGCGGTTGAGCTCGCTATAGCTCTTCTCCGAGACCACCGGCTGGATGATCACGTCCCGCGGGTCTGCGATCGTCGCCATGGCTCAGCCCTCCTCGTTGCTGTCGGCGTCGGCGCTGTCCGCACCGAACTCGGCCGGCACCCCGAGGAACTCGTTGAGCGCCGAGGTCGTGAAGACCACCTGGTCCGAGACGAGCACGTCGTGGGTGTTGAGCTGGTCGGCGACCAGCAGGTGCACCGACTGCTCGTTGCGCAGGCTCAGCCAGTTGGCCTCGTCGTCGCGCGCGAGGACCACCAGGACCCGGCGCGCCTCGGTGATGCCGCGCAGCACCTTGAGCGCTTCCTTGGTCTTCGGGGTCTCGCCCTCGATGAAGGTCTCCACGACGTGGATGCGGCCGTCGCGGGCGCGGTCGGAGAGCGCGCCACGCAGGGCGGCCGCCTTCATCTTCTTGTTCACCCGCTGGGTGTAGTCGCGCGGCACAGGGCCGTGCACGACGCCACCGCCGGTGAACTGCGGCGCCCGGATCGAGCCCTGACGGGCGCGGCCGGTGCCCTTCTGCTTGTACGGCTTCTTGCCGCCGCCGGCGACCTCGCCGCGCGACTTGGCCTTGTGCGTGCCCTGACGGGCCGCGGCCAGCTGCGCCACGACGACCTGGTGCATCAGCGGGATGCTGGCCTGGGCGTCGAAGATGTCGTCCGGCAGCTCGACGCTGCCGTTGGTCGCGCCGTCGACCGTCTTGATGTCAACGGTGGTCACTTGGTGATCCCACCCTTCTGCGACTTCGTCTCGGTCTTGGCCGCGGTGCGCAGCAGCACGAGGCTGCCCTTCGGGCCCGGGATCGCGCCCTTGACGAGGATCAGACCCTCTTCGGCGTCGACCCGCTGCACGGTCACGTTCTGCACGGTGAAGCGGACGCCACCCATGCGGCCGGCCATCCGGACGCCCTTGAAGACGCGACCGGGGGTCGCGCAGGCGCCGATCGAGCCGGGCGAGCGGTGCTTGCGCTCGACACCGTGGCTGGCCCGCAGGCCGTGGAAGCCGTGCCGCTTCATGACACCCGCGAAGCCCTTGCCCTTGCTGCGGCCGGTGACGTCGATCCGCTGGCCCGCCGCGAAGGCGTCGGCCGTGATCTCCTGGCCCAGCGCGTACTCACCGGCGTCGGTCGTGCGCAGCTCGACGATGTGCCGGCGCGGCGCGACGTCAGCCTTGGCGAAGTGGCCGGAGCGCGGCTTGTTGACCTTGCGGGGGTCGATCTGACCCCACGCCAACTGGACCGCCGAGTAGCCGTCGTTGTCGGGCGTGCGGACCTGGGTCACGACGCACGGGCCGGCCTGCACCACGGTCACCGGGACAACCTTGCCGTTGTCCCAGACCTGGGTCATGCCGAGCTTCTCACCCAGGATGCCCTTGACTTGCCTGTCCATAAGTCCGAGTCCCTACAGCTTGATCTCGATGTCGACGCCAGCCGGCAGGTCGAGGCGCATGAGCGAGTCGACCGTCTTGGGGGTCGGGTCGATGATGTCGATCAGACGCTTGTGCGTGCGCATCTCGAAGTGCTCGCGCGAGTCCTTGTACTTGTGCGGCGAGCGGATCACGCAGTAGCGGTTGATCTCAGTGGGCAGCGGCACCGGCCCAGCGACCTGAGCCCCGGTGCGCGTGACCGTCTCGACGATCTTCCGCGCCGAGGAGTCGACGACCTCGTGGTCGTAGGCCTTGAGCCGGATGCGGATCTTCTGTCCCGCCATGGTGGCTTCAGTTCCTTCTCTCATGCGGGGCTTCACAACCCCGCGAACCCCGCAGGGTCCGGTGCCGCTATAGGTGTTTGTCCGACCCCCGCGGTCGGGCGTGTCGCGGCCAAGGGCCAGGCTCCGCCATCGTCGTCCTCTGCGGGACCGCCGGTGGCTTCGGAGACCTACCCCAGGGCGTGCCACGCCCGGAACGCGGAGATGCGCGCCAGCCGCAAGACCGACGCCGCGCGGAAGCGGCCGAGACCGATTGAGCAGTCTCGACCGCCCCGCGACGCAACCCGACCATTATGCCGCATCAACTGCGACAAAGTGAAATCGGGGTACCTTCAGGGAATTACTTGATGATCTTCGTCACACGGCCGGCGCCGACGGTGCGGCCACCCTCGCGGATCGCGAAGCGGAGGTTCTCCTCCATCGCGATCGGCTGGATGAGCTGCACGGACATGCTGGTGTTGTCACCCGGCATGACCATCTCGGTGCCTTCCGGCAGCGTCACGACGCCGGTGACGTCGGTGGTGCGGAAGTAGAACTGCGGACGGTAGTTCTGGAAGAACGGGGTGTGCCGGCCACCCTCCTCCTTGGAGAGGATGTAGACGGTCGCCTCGAACTCGGTGTGCGGGGTGTTGCTACCCGGCTTCACCACGACCATGCCGCGCTCGACGTCCTCGCGCTTGATACCACGCAGGAGCAGACCGACGTTCTCGCCGGCGCGCGCCTCGTCGAGGATCTTGCGGAACATCTCGATCGCCGTGCAGGTGGTCTTCATCGACTTGGCCTTGATGCCAACGATCTCGACCTCCTCGTTCGGCTTGAGGATGCCACGCTCGACCCGGCCGGTGACGACGGTGCCACGACCGGTGATCGTGAAGACGTCCTCGACGGGCATGAGGAACGGCTTCTCGGTCTCGCGCTCGGGCTGCGGGATCGCGGTGTCGACCGCGTTCATCAGCTCCAGCAGCGCCTCGGACCACTTGGCGTCACCCTCGAGCGCCTTGAGCGCCGAGACCCGCACGACCGGAGCGTCGTCGCCCGGGAACTCCTGGCTCGACAGCAGCTCACGGACCTCGAGCTCGACGAGCTCCAGGAGCTCCTCGTCATCGACCATGTCGCTCTTGTTGAGCGCCACGACGATGTACGGCACACCGACCTGGCGGGCCAGCAGCACGTGCTCACGGGTCTGCGGCATGGGGCCGTCGGTCGCCGCCACCACCAGGATCGCGCCGTCCATCTGCGCGGCACCGGTGATCATGTTCTTGATGTAGTCGGCGTGACCCGGGCAGTCCACGTGCGCGTAGTGCCGGTTCGCGGTCTGGTACTCGACGTGCGCGATCGAGATCGTGATACCGCGGGCCTTCTCCTCCGGCGCCTTGTCGATCTCGTCGAACGGCGTGTACGGGTTGAGGTCCGGGTACTGGTCGTGCAGCACCTTGGTAATGGCCGCAGTCAGCGTCGTCTTACCGTGGTCGATGTGACCGATGGTGCCGATGTTGACGTGCGGCTTAGTCCGCTCGAACTTCGCCTTCGCCACTGGTGTCCTCCTGTGGACTTCTTGGTTCGCGGTACGCCGACGCTGGAAGCGCCGACGCACCCTGTCGACTTGGGTCTGGCGGCGGAAGCCTCAGGCCCGCTGACACAGCCTCACGGCCACTACCGGGGGATTTACTCCCCGGTTGCCTTCGCGATGATCTCCTTCGCCACGTTCGCGGGAACCTCGGCGTAGGAGTCGAACTGCATCGAGTAGCTCGCCCGGCCCTGAGTCTTCGACCGCAGGTCGCCGACGTAGCCGAACATTTCCGACAACGGCACGGTGGCGCGGACGACACGGGCGCCGCCACGCTCCTCCATCGCCTGGATGGTGCCACGCCGGGAGTTGAGGTCGCCGATGACGTCGCCCATGTTCTCCTCGGGCGTCGTCACCTCGACGGCCATCAGCGGCTCGAGGAGCACCGGGTTGGCCCGGCGAGCCGCGTCCTTGAGCACCATGGAGCCGGCGATCTTGAAGGCCATTTCCGAGGAGTCGACCTCGTGGTACTGGCCGTCGAGGAGCGTCAGCTTCAGGCCCACCAGCGGGAAGCCCGCGAGCACGCCGTACTGCATGGCGTCCTGCGCACCGGCGTCGACCGAGGGGATGAACTCCTTCGGGATGCGACCACCGGTGACGGCGTTGACGAACTCGTAGGTCGGGCCGTCGGCCGTCTGCTCCAGCGGCTCGAGCCGGACGATGACCCGCGCGTACTGGCCGGAGCCACCCGTCTGCTTCTTGTGGGTGTACTCGACCTTGTCCGCGACCGACTTCACGGTCTCGCGGTACGCAACCTGCGGCTTGCCGATGTTGGCCTCGACGTTGAACTCGCGCCGCATGCGGTCGACGAGGATGTCGAGGTGCAGCTCGCCCATGCCGGCGATGACCGTCTGCCCGGTCTCCTCGTCGTTCTTGACGCGGAAGGTCGGGTCCTCCTCCGCCAGCCGCTGGATGGCGACACCCAGCTTCTCCTGGTCGGCCTTGGTCTTCGGCTCGATCGCGACCTCGATGACCGGCTCCGGGAACGTCATCGACTCCAGGATGACCGGGTTGCCCGGGTCGCACAGCGTGTCACCGGTGGTCGTCTGCTTGAGACCCTGCACGGCGATAATGTCGCCGGCGCCGGCGCTGCTGCGCTCCTCACGCTTGTTCGCGTGCATCTGGTAGATCTTGCCGATCCGCTCCTTGCGGTCCTTGGTGGAGTTGACCACCTGGGTGCCGGAGTCGAGCGTGCCGGAGTAGATGCGCACGTAGGTGAGCTTGCCGAGGTGCTTGTCCGTCTGGATCTTGAAGGCCAGGCCGGAGAACGGCTCGCTGACCGACGGCTTGCGCTGCAGCGGCGTCTCGCCGTCCGTCGCGATGCCCTCGATCGCCGGGATGTCCAGCGGCGACGGCAGGAACTCCACGACGGCGTCGAGCATGGGCTGGACGCCCTTGTTCTTGAACGCCGAGCCACACACGACCGGGTTGAGCTTGCCGGCGATGGTCGCCCGGCGGATCGCCGACCTCAGGTCCTTGACGTCGATCTCGTCGCCGTCGAGGTAGCGGACCATGATGTCGTCGTCGGCCTCGGACAGCGTCTCGAGGAGCTTCTCCCGCCACTCGTTGGCCTGGTCGACCAGGTCGGCGGGCACCTCCTCGATCGCGTAGTCCTCACCCTTCTGGGTCTCGCCGCGCCAGGTCAGCGCACGCATCTCCAGCAGGTCGACGACGCCGATGTGGTCGCCCTCGAGCCCGATCGGGATCTGCAGCACCAGCGGGGTGGCGTTGAGCCGGTCGACCATCATCTGCACGCAGCGGAAGAAGTCGGCACCGGTGCGGTCGAGCTTGTTGACGAAGCACATACGCGGGACGTTGTACTTGTCCGCCTGACGCCAGACGTTCTCGGTCTGCGGCTCCACGCCGGCCACGCCGTCGTAGACCGCCACCGCGCCGTCCAGAACGCGCAGCGACCGCTCAACCTCGACCGTGAAGTCGACGTGGCCGGGCGTGTCGATGATCTGGATCGTGTGGCCCTTCCACTCGCACTTGGTCGCGGCGGAAGTGATGGTGATGCCCCGCTCCTGCTCCTGCTCCATCCAGTCCATGACCGCCGCGCCCTCGTGGACCTCGCCGATCTTGTACGTGATGCCGGTGTAGAAGAGGATGCGCTCGGTCGTCGTCGTCTTACCGGCGTCGATGTGCGCCATGATGCCGATGTTGCGCACCTTGGCGAGGGCGGCGTCTGCGGCAGCCACTTCGAATCCCTACTTCGTCTCTCGTCGGATGCTGGGGAAGCGTCGCTTACCAGCGGTAGTGCGCGAAGGCCTTGTTGGACTCCGCCATCTTGTGGGTGTCTTCGCGGCGCTTCACCGAAGCACCGAGACCGTTGCTCGCGTCGAGCAGCTCGTTCATGAGCCGCTCCACCATGGTCTTCTCACGGCGGGCCCGCGAGTAGGTGACGAGCCAGCGCAGGCCCAGCGTGGTGGCCCGGGGAGGGCGGACCTCGACCGGCACCTGGTAGGTCGCGCCACCGACACGGCGGCTGCGGACCTCGAGGGTCGGCTTCACGTTGTCCATGGCACGCTTCAGCGTCACGACGGGGTCGGTGCCGGTCTTCTCCCGCGCACCTTCGAGCGCGCTGTACACAATGCGCTCGGCGAGCTGGCGCTTGCCCTCGACCAGGATCTTGTTGATCAGCTGGGTGACGAGCAGGGAGTTGTAGACCGGGTCCGCCACGAGCGGCCGACGCGGCGCGGGGCCTTTACGCGGCATGTCAGCTCTTCTCCTTCTTCGCGCCGTAACGGCTGCGAGCCTGCTTGCGGTTGCGGACACCCTGCGTGTCCAACGAGCCGCGAATGATCTTGTAGCGCACGCCGGGGAGGTCCTTCACCCGTCCGCCACGCACCAGGACGATCGAGTGCTCCTGGAGGTTGTGACCGACACCCGGGATGTAGGCCGTGACCTCGATGCTGTTACTCAGCCGGACACGGGCAACCTTGCGCAGCGCCGAGTTGGGCTTCTTCGGCGTGGTCGTGTACACACGCGTGCAGACGCCCCGCCGCTGCGGGCTTCCCTTGAGCGCCGGCGTCTTCGTCTTGCTCAGCTTCGCCTGGCGGCCCTTGCGGACCAGCTGCTGGATCGTAGGCACTGGGCCTGCATCTCCCTTCGGCCTCCCGGCCGCACGTCTTCTCTTCGCTGTCTCCACGGCTTGGACCGGCACCCGCGGTCGGGCGTGTCGCCCAATCCGCGACCCGGCCCGATTGATCCCAGCCCGGGGTTGTGGTCCGCTCCCACCCTCAACTCCCGCGGAGGCGGGCCGATGTGGGCGCACGCACGAGTTGCCCGGCAACGCCGGGCACGAGGGGAAAGAGTACCCACCGTGAGGACGCTGGTCAAAACGAGGACCCGACCCTACGACGGAACACTCTTCATGCTAAGAGTACCTGGTCGCGGATCGAAGCGTCCCCGGGGGCCGAGATAGTGGCCATCAGGCCGCCAGCAGGAACGCGATCAAGAGGGACAGCAGGGCAAACCCGGCGCCGACCGAGCCGAGCACCAGCCCGGTGATCGCCATGCCCTTGCCGCTGATCCCCCGCCCGGCCAGCCGGATCTGCCGCATGCCGAACAGGCCCAGCCCGATCGCGCCGAGCCCGAGGAACACCGACAGGGCGGTGAACGCGCCGCCGGCCGCGGGGCCCCAGCCGTCCTGCGCGCCGGTCACGCCGAGGCAGGTCACGAACAGCGAGACCAGGATCGAGGCGATGCCGGCCACGAGGGCGCCGATCGACGGGCCGCTCGGCGCCGACTGGACCAGCGGGTAGGCAACCCCGAACGGGGTCCCCTGAACGAGATCGACCCGCATGGCCGGGAGCACGGGCGAGACGGGCGGCGGAGGCGGCGGAGGGAATCCCATGGCGTACCCCGGGTAGCCCGGGTGACCCGGGGGTGGCGGATGGGACGGGCGCATCGGCGGCTGTGAGGGACCGTGGACCACGTCAGTTCACCGTCGGGTCGAAGTCGGTGCCGCGCTGCCGCGCGTAGGTCAGCAGGCCGACGATCGCCAGCACGACCACCATGGCGATGGCGAGCACGATGCCGGCCCAGGCCAGCCGGACGCCGGTGCGCAGCCGCTTCGCGCCGAGCAGGAACCCCTCGGCCGCGACCAGCTCACCGCGCGATTCCCTGGCCATCAGCAGGGCGATCGTCGCCGGAATCACCCCGCCGAGGAACGGCCCGGTCACGACGGAGAGCAGCCCCAGGCCCAGCACGGCCGAGGACTTCGTCGCGCGGACCGGATCCGGGTCGAGCGGGTGCCGGGTCGCAGATGTCACCAGACGACCTTATCCCGCGGGACGCGAAGAGGGCGGGGGCACGGGGCCCCCGCCCTCTTTCACGGACGTTCGATGCTGGCCTAGCGGAACGAGCCCAGGTCGAAGTCGTCGAGCGGAACCGCCTGCCCGCTGGCCGGGCCGAAGCCGTAATCGGCCTCCGGGTAGCCGGTCATCGAGTAGACCTTCGCCTTCGCCTCCTCGGTCGGCTCGACCCGGATGCTGCGGTACTTGCTGATGCCCGTACCGGCCGGGATGAGCTTGCCGATGATGACGTTCTCCTTCAGACCGATCAGCGAGTCGCTGCGCGCGTGGATCGCCGCGTCGGTCAGCACCCGGGTCGTCTCCTGGAACGAGGCCGCGGACAGCCACGACTCCGTCGCCAGCGACGCCTTGGTGATACCCATCAGCACGGGACGGCCGGCCGCCGGCTCGCCGCCCTCGGCGACGACGCGGCGGTTCTCCGCCTCGAACATCGCCCGGTCCACGAGCACGCCCGGCAGGAACTCGGTCGAGCCGGAGTCGATGACCGTCACCCGCTTGAGCATCTGGCGAATGATGATCTCGATGTGCTTGTCGTGGATGAGCACGCCCTGCGAGCGGTACACCTCCTGGACCTCGGAGGTCAGGTGGACCTGGACCGCCCGCGGGCCCATGATGCGCAGCAGCTCGTGCGGGTCGATCGTGCCCTCGGTGAGCTTCTCGCCGACCTCGACGTGCTCGCCGTCCTGGATCCGCAGCTTGACGCGCCGGCTGAGCTTGTCGTGGACGATCTCGTCGCTGCCGTCATCCGGCACGATGATGATCTTCCGCATGCGCTCGCCGTCCTCGATGCGGACGCGACCGGGGGTGTCGGCGATGGGCGCCTTACCCTTCGGCACACGGGCCTCGAAGATCTCCTGGACACGGGGCAGACCCTGGGTGATGTCCTCACCCGCGACGCCACCGGTGTGGAAGGTACGCATCGTCAGCTGCGTGCCCGGCTCACCGATCGACTGGGCGGCGATGATGCCGACCGCCTCGCCGACGTCGACGGTCTTGCCCGTGGGCAGCGACCGGCCGTAGCAGGCGCCGCAGACGCCCAGCTTCGACTCGCAGGTGAGCACGCTGCGCACCCGGACGGTCTCGACCCCGCCGGCGACCAGCAGGTCGACCACGATCGAGTTGATGTCCGTGCCGCGCTCGGCGACGAGCTGGCCGTCCTTGCCGCGCACGTCGTCGGCCAGCGTGCGGGCGTGGACGCCCGTCTCCGCGTGCTGGTGGATCCGCAGCTCGCCGTCGATGAGCTCGCCGACCGCCATCGGGATGGCGCGGTCGGTGCCGCAGTCCTCCTCGCGGATGATGACGTCCTGCGAGACGTCCACCAGACGACGGGTCAGGTAACCCGAGTCGGCGGTCCGCAGCGCGGTGTCGGCCAGACCCTTGCGGGCACCGTGCGTGGAGATGAAGTACTCCAGCACGGACAGACCCTCCCGGTAGCTGGCCTTGATCGGCCGCGGGATGATCTCGCCCTTCGGGTTGGCCACCAGGCCACGGATCGCGGCGATCTGGCGGAGCTGGAGGAGGTTACCGCGGGCACCCGAGTTGATCATCTTCCACAGCGGGTTTTCGCGCGGCAGCGCGCTCTCCATCTCCTTGGCGACCTCGCCGGTCGCCTTGGTCCAGATCTCGATCAGCTCACCGCGGCGCTCCTCGGCCGTCATGAGACCGCGCTGGTACTGCTTGTCGATCCGCTCGGCCTCCTTCTCGTAGCGCTCGAGGATCTCGCGCTTGCGAGGCGGCTGGATGACGTCCTCCATGCCGATGGTGACGCCCGACCAGGTGGCCCAGTGGAAGCCGGCCAGCTTGAGCGCGTCGAGGGTCGCCGCCAGGGAGACCTTCGGGAACCGCTCGGCGAGGTCGTTGACGATCGCCGACAGCTGACCCTTGCGGATCTCGTAGTTGACGAAGCGGTACCCCACCGGGAGCGTCTCGTTGAAGAGCACCCGGCCGAGGGTCGTCTCGACGGTCACCGTCTCGCCCGGCTGCCAGCCCTCCGGCGCCTCCCACGGAGCGGCGCCGGCGCCGTTGTCGACCCCGACGATGCCCTTCAGGCGGATCCGGACCGGGGCCTGCAGGTGCAGCTCGCTCTGGTCGAACGCCATCCGCGCCTCGGCGTCGGAGCTGAACGTGCGCCCCTCGCCCAGCAGGTTCTTCTGGATGTGGGTGAGGTGGTACAGGCCGATGACCATGTCCTGCGTGGGCATGGTGACCGGCTTGCCGTCGGCCGGCTTGAGGATGTTGTTGCTGGACAGCATGAGGATGCGGGCCTCGGCCTGCGCCTCGGCGGACAGCGGCACGTGCACGGCCATCTGGTCGCCGTCGAAGTCGGCGTTGAAGGCGGTGCAGACGAGCGGGTGGATCTGGATCGCCTTGCCCTCGACCAGCTGCGGCTCGAAGGCCTGGATGCCCAGACGGTGCAGGGTCGGCGCGCGGTTGAGCAGCACCGGGTGCTCCGCGATGACCTCCTCCAGCACGTCCCACACGACCGGGCGCTGACGCTCGACCATGCGCTTGGCCGACTTGATGTTCTGCGCGTGGTTGAGATCCACCAGGCGCTTCATCACGAACGGCTTGAACAGCTCCAGCGCCATCTGCTTCGGCAGGCCGCACTGGTGCAGCTTGAGCTGCGGGCCGACGACGATGACCGAACGGCCGGAGTAGTCGACGCGCTTGCCCAGCAGGTTCTGCCGGAAGCGGCCCTGCTTGCCCTTGAGCATGTCGGACAGCGACTTCAGCGGCCGGTTGCCCGGGCCGGTGACCGGACGACCGCGGCGGCCGTTGTCGAACAGCGCGTCGACGGCCTCCTGCAGCATCCGCTTCTCGTTGTTGACGATGATCTCGGGGGCACCCAGGTCGATCAGGCGCTTGAGCCGGTTGTTCCGGTTGATCACCCGCCGGTACAGGTCGTTGAGGTCGCTGGTCGCGAACCGGCCACCGTCGAGCTGCACCATCGGGCGCAGGTCCGGCGGGATGACCGGGACGCAGTCCAGCACCATGCCGAGCGGCGAGTTGCTGGTGTTGAGGAACGCGGCGACGACCTTGAGTCGCTTGAGCGCCCGGATCTTGCGCTGGCCCTTGCCGCTGCGAATGGTCTCGCGCAGCAGCTCGGCCTCGTCGTCCAGGTCCAGGTTCTCCAGCAGCGCCTTGATCGCCTCGGCGCCCATGGCGCCCGAGAAGTACTCACCGAACCGGTCACGCAGCTCGCGGTAGAGCAGCTCGTCGGTGATGAGGTTCTTGCGCTCCAGCTTGCGGAACGTGTCCATGACCTCGTCGAGGCGGTCGATCTCGCGCTGCGCGCGGTCACGGATCTGCCGCATCTCGCGCTCGCCGGCCTCCTTGACCTTGCGGCGCACGTCGGCCTTCGCGCCCTCCGCCTCCAGCTCGGCCAGGTCCTGCTCGAGCTTGGCGGCGCGCTTCTCGATCTCCGAGTCGCGGGCGTTCTCCGCCTGCCGCTTCTCCGCCGACACCTCGTTCTCGAGGGTGGCGAGGTCGCGGTGGCGGGCCTCCTTGTCGACGCTGGTGATGACGTACGACGCGAAGTAGATGATCTTCTCGAGATCCTTCGGCGCCAGGTCGAGCAGGTAGCCGAGCCGGCTGGGCACGCCCTTGAAGTACCAGATGTGCGTGACCGGCGCGGCGAGCTCGATGTGGCCCATGCGCTCACGGCGGACCTTCGCCCGGGTCACCTCGACGCCGCAGCGCTCGCAGATGATGCCCTTGAAGCGGACCCGCTTGTACTTACCGCAGTAGCACTCCCAGTCGCGGGTCGGGCCGAAGATCTTCTCGCAGAAGAGCCCGTCCTTCTCCGGCTTCAGGGTGCGGTAGTTGATCGTCTCGGGCTTCTTGACCTCGCCGTGCGACCACTGGCGGATGTCGTCGGCCGTGGCCAGGCCGATGCGGAGCTCGTCGAAGTAGTTGACGTCGAGCACTTCGTCTATGTCCTCACGATTCAGTTGCTCGGGTAATTGCTAGGCCGCGGGGCGCGGCGCCGGCTGTCAGACCGGCGCCGCCCGCGAATCACACTTCCTCGACGCTGCTCGGCTCGCGCCGCGAGAGGTCGATACCCAACTCCTCGGCCGCGCGGAACACCTCGTCGTCCGTCTCGCGCATCTCAAGCGCCACGCCGTCGCTGGAGAGCACCTCGACGTTCAGGCACAGCGACTGCAGCTCCTTGAGGAGCACCTTGAAGGACTCCGGGATACCCGGCTCGGGGATGTTCTCGCCCTTGACGATCGCCTCGTAGACCTTGACACGCCCGAGGACGTCGTCGGACTTGATCGTCAGCAGCTCCTGCAGCGCGTAGGCCGCGCCGTAGGCCTGCATTGCCCAGCACTCCATCTCACCGAAGCGCTGGCCACCGAACTGCGCCTTACCGCCCAGCGGCTGCTGGGTGATCATCGAGTACGGACCGGTGGACCGGGCGTGAATCTTGTCGTCGACCAGGTGGTTGAGCTTGAGGATGTAGATGTAGCCGACCGCGATCGGGTCGGGCAGCGGCTCACCGGAGCGGCCGTCGAACAGCCGCGCCTTGCCACTGGCCCCGATGAGCTGCTTGCCGTCCCGGTTGGGCAGCGTGCTGCTCAGCAGGCCCGCAATTTCCTCTTCCTTCGCGCCGTCGAAGACCGGGGTCGCCACGTTGGTGTCCGCCTCGGACTCCCCCGCGTTGATGGACTTCAGCGCGCGCTTCCACTCGGCGTCGTCGCCGTCGATCTTCCAGCCCGTCTTGGCGACCCACCCGAGGTGGGTCTCCAGGACCTGGCCGATGTTCATCCGGCTCGGCACGCCGAGCGGGTTGAGCACGATGTCGACCGGGGTGCCGTCCTCCAGGAACGGCATGTCCTCGACCGGCAGGATCTTGGAGATGACACCCTTGTTGCCGTGGCGGCCGGCGAGCTTGTCGCCGTCCTGGATCTTCCGCTTCTGGGCCACGTAGACGCGCACCAGCTCGTTCACGCCCGGGGACAGCTCGTCGCCGTCCTCGCGGCTGAACGTCCGCACGCCGATGACCGTGCCGGTCTCGCCGTGCGGCACCTTGAGGCTGGTGTCGCGGACCTCGCGGGCCTTCTCGCCGAAGATCGCCCGGAGGAGTCGCTCCTCCGGGGTCAGCTCGGTCTCACCCTTGGGGGTGACCTTGCCGACCAGGATGTCGCCGGTCACGACCTCGGCGCCGATCCGGATGATCCCCCGCTCGTCGAGGTCGGCGAGCATTTCCTCGCTGACGTTCGGGATGTCGCGGGTGATCTCCTCCGGCCCCAGCTTGGTGTCGCGGGCGTCGACCTCGTGCTCCTCGATGTGGATCGAGGTGAGGACGTCGTTCTGCACCAGCTTCTGGGACAGGATGATGGCGTCTTCGTAGTTGTGACCCTCCCAGGGCATGAACGCCACGAGCAGGTTGCGCCCGAGCGCCATCTCGCCCTCGTCGGTGCACGGACCGTCGGCGATGACCTGCCCCGCCTCGACCCGGTCGCCCTCGAAGATCACCGGCTTCTGGTTGACGCAGGAGCCGGAGTTGGAGCGGCGGAACTTGTGCAGCAGGTAGGTCCGGCGGTGGCCGTCGTCCTGGTGGATCGTGATGTAGTCGGCGCACATGTCCTCGACCATGCCGCCCACCTCGGCCACGACCACGTCACCGGCGTCGACGGCGGCACGGTACTCCATGCCGGTGCCGACGAGCGGGGACTCGGCCTTGACCAGCGGCACGGCCTGGCGCTGCATGTTGGCGCCCATCAGTGCCCGGTTGGCGTCGTCGTGCTCGAGGAACGGGATCATCGCGGTGGCGACCGAGGTCATCTGCCGCGGCGACACGTCCATGTAGTCGACCTGGTCGGCGGGGACGTTGTCGACCTCGCCGCCCTTCCGGCGGACGAGGATGCGGTCCTCGGCGAAGTTGCCGTCGCTCTTCAGCGGAGCGTTGGCCTGCGCCTTGACGAACCGGTCCTCCTCGTCGGCGGTCAGGTAGTCGATCTGGTCCGTCACCCGGCCGTCGACGACCTTGCGATACGGCGTCTCGACGAAACCGAACGGGTTGACCCGCGCGAACGTCGAGAGCGCGCCGATGAGACCGATGTTGGGACCCTCGGGGGTCTCGATCGGGCACATGCGGCCGTAGTGCGACGGGTGCACGTCACGAACCTCGAAGCCGGCCCGCTCACGCGACAGACCACCCGGGCCGAGCGCGCTCAGCCGGCGCCGGTGGGTCAGGCCCGCCAGCGGGTTGGTCTGGTCCATGAACTGCGACAGCTGGGAGGTGCCGAAGAACTCCTTGATCGCCGCCACGACGGGACGGATGTTGATCAGGGTCTGCGGCGTGATCGCCTCGACGTCCTGGGTCGTCATGCGCTCGCGCACGACGCGCTCCATCCGGGACAGGCCCACGCGGACCTGGTTCTGGATGAGCTCGCCGACCGTGCGCAGGCGCCGGTTGCCGAAGTGGTCGATGTCGTCGGCCTCGTAGCCCTCTTCGCCCGTGTGCAGGCGGCAGAGATACTCGACCGTGGCGACGACGTCCTCCTCGGTCAGCACGCCCTGGTTGATCGGGACGTCCAGCTCGAGCTTCTTGTTGAACTTGTATCGACCGACCTTGGCGACGTCGTAGCGCTTCGGGTTGAAGAAGAGGTTGTCCAGCAGGTTCTGGGCGTTCTCCCGCGTCGGCGGCTCACCCGGCCGCAGCTTGCGGTAGATGTCCAGCAGCGCCTCGTCCTGGCCGGCGATGTGGTCCTTCTCGAGCGTCGTCATCATGAGCTCGGACCAGCCGAACTTCTCACGGATGCGCTCGGCGGACCAGCCGATGGCCTTGAGCAGGACGGTGACCGCCTGCCGGCGCTTGCGGTCGATGCGGACACCGACGGTGTCGCGCTTGTCGATGTCGAACTCCAGCCAGGCGCCCCGGCTCGGGATCACCTTGACGCTGGTGAGGTCGCGGTCGGAGGTCTTGTCCGGCTGCTTGTCGAAGTAGACGCCCGGAGAACGGACGAGCTGGCTCACCACGACGCGCTCGGTGCCGTTGATGATGAACGTGCCCTTCGGCGTCATCATCGGGAAGTCACCCATGAACACCGTCTGGCTCTTGATCTCGCCAGTGGTGTGGTTGGTGAACTCCGCGGTCACGAACAGCGGCGCGCAGTAGGTGAGGTCCTTCTCCTTGCACTCCTCGATCGGGGCCTTGACCTCGTCGAAGCGTGGAGCGGAGAACGACAGCGACATCGTGCCGGAGAAGTCCTCAATGGGACTGATCTCGTCGAGGATCTCCGCCAGCCCGGAACGGGCGTGCTGATCACCGGCCGAGCGGCTCTGCCAATTCTCGTTGCCAACCAACCAGTCGAACGAGTCGGTTTGGATTGCAAGGAGGTTGGGAACCTCAAGGTGTTCGGTGATCCTGCCGAAGGAGATCCGGCGGGGAGCGAAAGCGCTCGATTGACTGGTCTTCGCAGGGCGGGAAGCTGCCAAGATGCGTCCTTCCGAGGACCGGTGGTGCAGACAGGCCGTTTTGCGTGCAGCCTGACGACCTCCGATGTGAAGAGTGCCCACGAAGAGGCACCTCACGCCAGAGGTGAAGTCAGAAGACAGCGCAAACTAGCAGTGTAGCCGAAAGGCTAACCGCTGTCGAGCGGCCCCGTGCACGATGTTTCAAACGATCTTTCGCGAAGATCGTTTCTCCACCGGCCGAGCCGCTCGCGTCGGTCGTGGCCTGCAGCTCACCAGTCGATGCGCTCAGAGCCGGACCCAAGAAGGGCCGGGGCACATCGGTCGGGCCGCTGGCCGCCGCGTCCGCGGAAGGGCAGTGCCTGATTAGCGTGCCTGCCCGCCGGTCATCGCGTCAAGGGTTCCCACGCGCGTCGGACCGCCGTGACAGATATCTCGCAGTACGACCACTAAGTGTTGTGGTGGTGACCCCTAGATCTTGGGTCCTTACCACTCCGCGACCGCCGGGGCGGTCCGGGGAAACACGAACGGCCGCCGGCGAACCGGCGGCCGTCCCTGTCGCGTTGCAGCAGGTTACTTGAGGGTAACCTTGGCGCCCTCGGCCTCGAGCTTCGCCTTGGCCTTGTCGGCGGCGTCCTTGTTGGCCTTCTCGAGGACGGCCTTCGGCGCGGCCTCGACGAGGTCCTTCGCCTCCTTCAGGCCCAGGCCGGTCAGCTCGCGCACGACCTTGATGACCTGGATCTTCTTGCCGCCGTCACCCTCAAGGATGACGTCGAACTCGCTCTGCTCTTCCTTCTCCTCGACCGCGGCGGCCGGGCCGGCCTGGGCGATCGCGACGGGAGCCGCGGCGGTGACCTCGAAGACCTTCTCGAACTCCTTCACGAACTCGGAGAGCTCGATCAGGGTCATCTCCTTGAACGCGTCGAGCAGTTCGTCGGTGCTCAGCTTCGCCATGGTGGCGGTTTCCTTTCCGAAAGTGTGATGTGGGGCACCGGCCTACTCGGCCGCGCCGCCGGATTCCTTCTCGCGCTTCTCCTGCAGAGCAGCCACGGTGCGGGCCGCCTTCGACAGCGGCGCCTGGAACAGCGCCGCGGCCTTGCTGAGGTTGCCCTTCATGGCGCCGGCCAGCTTCGCCAGCAGCACCTCACGCGACTCCAGGTCAGCCAGGCGACGGACCTCGTCCGCGCTGATGGCCTTGCCTTCGAACACGCCGCCCTTGATCACGAGCAGCGGGTTGGCCTTCGCGAACTCGCGAATGCTCTTCGCCGCCTCGACCGGGTCGCCGGAGACGAAGGCGAGCGCGGTAGGACCGGCAAACAAATCGTCGAGACCGCTGATGCCAGCGTCCGTCGCGGCACGCTTCGCGAGCGTGTTCTTCGCGACGGCGTACGTGGTCTCGCGCCCCAGGCTGCGGCGCAGCGTCTTGAGCTGCGCCACGGTCAGGCCGCGGTACTCGGTCAGCACGGTGGCCGTCGAGCCCCGGAAGTGCTCGGTGAGCTCCGCGACCGCGGTGGCCTTGTCGTCTCGAACCGGCTTGTCCGCCATGTCCCTCCTCTCTCCTTGCTTCGGTGCTGGTCACACGATCGGAACGCCCACAGCAACGAAAAACGCCCCGGCGCAGGGGCGCACGGGGCTCGATGCGGCGCACGGTGGCGCCGAGTCTTGCTGGTCCGGCCCTGCGCGGGTCGCCCGCGTTGATGCGGGACCTTCGACGTCCGCCTGTTTTTGGACAGGAGGGCGTGACCAGCGGTCTTCGGGTTTCGACCTCATTTATACACGGCCCGCCCGGGCGCACCAAATCAGGGCCTGGTCAGGCGCAGTCTCGCGTAGAAGACGATCACGATCGCGGTCCACGCGACGCCCCAGCCGGTCGCCAGCGCGATCGCCGCCAGGTCGGCCCCGCCGACCGTCTCGCGGGCGGCCGCCATCACGGGCGGCATGAGCCACGGCGCCGGTGAGCTCTTCAGCCCGAGGACGATCGCCAGGACGATCCCGCCGACGAGCACGGCCAGGCCGCGGGCCGCCTGGCCGGACACCGCGCGGCTGGCCAGGGCGCCGAGCGCCACCGCCGGCAGCAGGAGCAGCAGGTGGGCCCAGACGCCGAGGGCGATACCGGTGCCGAGCGGCGGATCGCCCGGCTTCTGCGGGCCGGTCACCCCGCCGACGACCCAGGGCAGCACCAACGCGATCAGGACAACCGGCAGGCCGGCCAGGAGGGACGCCAGGATGGCGGCCGCTGTCTCGCGAAAGGCACCGCCGACCGCCACGCGATTGAGCCGCCGCTGGACGTCGGGCTCGACGTCGAGCAGGATCTTCGTCTGCCAGGCCAGGACACCGAACAGCACGGCGGCGGACACCCCATAGGCCTCGCCGGCCTGGGCCTGGCCTCCGCCGTAGAGGATCGACAGCACCACCAGCGCCGCGAACAGTGGCGCCGCGGCCCGGCCGGTCTGCACGAAGCCGGCCAGCCGCATCCGGATCAGTGCGGTCATCGGGGTGCGACCTCGTCCCGCACGGCGAGGATCTCGAAGCCGCCGGCGCGCAGCCGCTCCAGGGCCTCCGGCGTGTCGGCGGCCGCGACGGCCACCTCGATCACCCGCCTGGCCTCGAGCCGGGCGTCCTCGCGGACCTCGCCGTCGCGCACGTGCCAGCGGCGGGCGCCGGGGAGCCGGCCGACCTCGCCCAGGTGGTCGCTGATCAGCACCGCGCCACCCCGGGCCACCACCTCGCCGACGATCCGCGGGACGTGCTCACGGGTCTGCGCGTCGAGGCCCTCCCACGGCTCGTCGAGCACCAGCAGGCCGGGTGGCACGAGGAGGGCCTGGACCAGGCCGATCTTCTGGGCGGAGCCCTTCGAGAGGCGGCTCAGCCGGACGTCGAGGAAGCCGGTGAAGCCGAGGCGCTCGGCCCACCGCTCGATCTGGGCCTCGTCACCGCCGCGGATCCGGGCGGTGTGGCGCAGCAACGCGCGGGCGGTGAAGGGCTGGTCGGCCGGGAAGCGCTCGGGCACCCAGCCGACGACCGGCGGGCGGGCCTCGACGGTGCCCCGGGCCGGTCGCAGGACCCCGGCAGCGAGCTGCAGGAGCGTCGACTTGCCGGCGCCGTTGGGACCCTCGACCACCGCGACCTCGCCGGGCGGGAGGGTCAGGTTGACACCGCGGAGCGTCCACGCGGCACCGCGCGCGTATCGGAACCAGACGTCCTGCAAACGCACCGGGACAGCGTGCCACAGGCACGCTGTCCCGGTGTTACCCGTTTCGCCGGTGCTACTCGGCCGCGCTCGTGGTGACCGAGTCGTCCTCGAGCAGGTTGCGGATCTTGTTCGGGTCGACCGGGATGCCCGGGCCCATGGTGGTGGTGAGGAAGATCTTCCTGAGGTACTTGCCCTTGGCCGCCGAAGGCTTGGCCCGGTTGATCTCGTCGAGGACCGCCGCGTAGTTCTCGACCAGCTGCTGCTCGGTGAAGCTGAGCTTGCCGATGATCAGGTGCAGGTTCGAGTGCTTGTCCACGCGGTAGGTGATCTTGCCACCCTTGATCTCGTTGACCGCCTTGGTGACGTCCATCGTGACCGTGCCCGTCTTCGGGTTCGGCATCAGGCCGCGCGGGCCCAGGATCCGCGCGATCCGGCCGATCTTGGCCATCTGGTCGGGCGTCGCGATCGCCGCGTCGAAGTCCAGCCAGCCTTCCTGGATCCGGGCGACGAGGTCGTCGGTGCCCACCGCGTCGGCGCCGGCGGCCTCGGCCTCGGCGGCCTTGGGGCCCTGCGCGAAGACGATGACGCGGGCGGTCTTGCCGGTGCCGTGCGGCAGGTTGACCGTGCCACGGACCATCTGGTCGGCCTTGCGCGGGTCGACGCCCAGGCGCATGGCCACCTCGACCGTCGGGTCGAACTTCACGGTCGACGTCTGCTTGGCCAGCTTGACGGCGGCGGCGGGGCTGTAGAGCGCGTTGCGGTCGACGAGTTCGACGACCTTGCGGTAGTTCTTGCCGTGCTGCGACATGTCGCTGATTACTCCTGTGGTCTCAGTGCGGACGCCGTCAGGGCGTCCTCCCACTTAGTCGACGGTGCTTCAGTCCTTGACGACGATGCCCATGGAGCGGGCGGTGCCGGCAATGATCTTCTCGGCCTCTTCGATGTCGTTCGCGTTGAGGTCGGCCATCTTCTTCTCGGCGACCTCACGCAGCTGGGCCTTGGTGATCGAGCCGACCTTGTCCTTCTGCGGGACGCCGGAGCCCTTCGGCACGCCGGCGGCCTTGAGCAGCAGGCGGGCGGCCGGCGGGGTCTTGAGGATGAACGTGAACGTCCGGTCCTCGTAGACGCTGATCTGCGCCGGGATGATGTCGCCGCGCGAGGACTCCGTCTGGGCGTTGTACGCCTTGACGAACTCCATGATGTTCACACCGTGCTGACCGAGGGCGGGGCCGACCGGCGGCGCCGGGGTGGCCTGGCCTGCCGGCAACTGAAGCGTGAAGGTCTTGACGAGCTTCTTCTTCGGAGGCATGGCTGCTTTCGTCTTCCTGGGCTGGATTGGTTCGTGCCGTTTCGCAGGCACGCCGATGCGTCCGGCTTCGGAGCCGGACGCTCAAGCGTACCGCAGGCGAACTAGATCTTCGTGACCTGGTTGAAGTTGAGCTCGACCGGGGTCTCGCGACCGAAGATCGAGACAAGCACCTTCAGCTTCTGCTGGTCGGCGTTGATCTCACTGATGGTCGCCTGCAGCGAGGCGAACGCGCCGTCGGTGACGGTGACCGAGTCGCCGACCTCGAAGTCGAGGACCTTGACCTCGGGCTTGCCGGCCTTCTTGCCGCCCTCCTGCTGCACGGCCGGGGCCAGCCACTTCAGCACCTCGTCGAGCGAGAGCGGGGCCGGGCGGTCGGCACGGTCGGTCGCGCCCACGAAGCCGGTCACCCCGGGGGTGTTCCGGACGCAGGAATACGACTCCGGGGTCAGCTCCATCCGGACAAGGATGTAGCCGGGGAAGACCTTGTTCTGCACCTGGGTGCGCTTGCCGTTCTTGATCTCGACCTCTTCACGAGTCGGGACCTCGACCTGGTAGATGAACTCTTCCATGTCGAGGCTCGTGATGCGGGTCTCGAGATTCGTCTTGACCTTGTTCTCGTAACCGGCGTAGGAGTGCACCACATACCAGTCACCGGGCGCGAAGCGCAGGGCGGCACGCAGCTCGGCGACGGGGTCCTCGCTGTCGGACACCACGCTGGCGGTGGCAGCCGTCAGCACCGTCGACGTTTCCTCGCGCTGCTCGTCGTCGGTCTCGGGCGTCTCGTCGAAATCCTGCACGCTGCTCACTTCCGTCTGTCTGTCCTCGCCCCGTGGTTCGGTGCTACTCGTCCGCGCTGCCGTTCCCGAAGGCCCAGAGCACCGCCTTGGCGAAGCCGTAGTCGAGTCCGGCGACGATCGCGAGCATGACGATCACGAACACGACGACGACGAGCGTGTAGGTGGTCAGCTCTTTGCGGGTCGGCCAGATAACCTTACGCAACTCGGCGACAACCTCGCGGATGAAGTTGATGAGCCGCGCGAAGATGTTGTTCGAACGTCCCTCTTTGGACTTGGTCTTCTTCTTGTCCGAGTCCTTGGTCTTGAGGTCCTTCGACTTGGTGTCCTTGGCACGGCCGTTCTTGCTCGCGCGCTCTTCGTCGTCCTCGTCGGCGTCGCCGTCGGCTTCGTCGTCCTCGGTCACCTCGAGGTCGTCCAGCTCGTCGGCGAACTCCTCCTCGATGGCGGCGTCTTCGGCGCTGAGCTCCTCTTCACGGCGATCGTCGGCGGGGTCGGTCCCGCGTCGCCTGCGTTCGGCCACTTTCGCCCTCTTCCGTGATCTCGCGAGTGCTCGGTCCGTGCACGACCGTCAGCAAGACCCGGGGCCTCGTGCGGTTTCGGCTTGGTGCCGCCGGACCACCGGCGGAGAGCCGGTGGCACACGGTTTGACCAACCGTGACCGCTGCGGTCGTCGTCCCGATCGTGTCGATCGGGCGCACCAGACCCAGGTCAGGCCTTCGGCGCAGGGGCGACAGGACTCGAACCTGCAACCTGCGGTTTTGGAGACCGCTGCGCTACCAATTGCGCCACACCCCTTCGTGACGATCGCAACACGCATGTTGCTCACCCCACGGCGGACCAGTGTACGGGTTCGGGCGGGGATTCCCCAACCACCCCCCTCCTACACGTCCGGGCGAACGATCGCCTTCGCCGCACCGAGCACTTTGTCCCCCTGGCAGGTGGCGGTGACGTCGATCTGCACCAGGCCTTCATCCAGGACTTTCTTCACCACACCGGCGACGACGACCTCGGTGCCCTTGTCGTCGTCGGGCACCACGACCGGGTTGGCGAAGCGCGTGGAATATTCCACGATCGATGCGGTCCCCCCCACCCAGCAGGCCACGGCCTGGCCCGCGAGGCCCATCGTGAGCATGCCGTGGGCGATGACCCCCGGGAGCCCGACGGCGGTCGCCCGGCGGTCGCTCCAGTGGATCGGGTTGAAGTCGCCGGAGGCGCCGGCGTAGCGGACCAGGTCCGCCCGGGTGACCCGGAAGGTCTGCGGCGGGAACTCGGTGCCGACCTGCATCTCAGCCTTCCCCTCGGATCACGAGCCGGGTCCAGATGGTCACCACGGGCTCACCCTCGACGGTGGACACCTCGTGCCGGGTGGTGAGGAACGCGTGGCCGGCCCGGCTGCTGATCTCCTCCACCGTCATGACGGTGACCAGGTGGTCGCCGGCGACGATCGGCCGCTCGTAGCGGAACGTCTGGCCGCCGTGGACGACGCGGCTGTAGTCCATGCCGAACGCCTCGTCGTCGACGAGCTGCTGGCCCGCGTGCTGGCTGAGGATGATCGCGAAGGTGGGCGGCGCGATCACGTCGCGGTAGCCCTTGGCGCGGGCCTCGGCGAGGTCACGGTGCACCGGGTCGGCGGCGAAGACCGCGTCGGCGAACTCGCGGATCTTCTCCCGGCCCACCTCGTAGGGCGGCGTCGGCGGGAACACCCGGCCGAGGTACGACTGATCGAGCGGCATGCAGTGCAACTTACCTGGAAGCAAACAGCGCCCCGGCCGGTGGGCCGGGGCGCTGTGACACGTCGGTGGCGCGCTGCTACTACTACTACCGCGTCTCGCGGTGCACCGTGTGCTTGCCGTCGCGGGGGCAGAACTTCTTCAGTTCGATGCGGTCCGGGTCGTTGCGACGGTTCTTCTTGGTGATGTAGTTGCGCTCTTTGCACTCCGTGCACGCCAGCGTGATCTTCGGACGAACGTCGGTCGCCTTGGCCATGGCGAAGTGCCTTCCTTCAACGGGAGTCAGATCCAGCGAACCAGCATAGCGGCTCACACAGACGGACGCCCAATCGGGCGTCCTATGGTGCTTCTGTAGCGGTGGCCGGACTTGAACCGGCGACACAGCGATTATGAGCCGCTTGCTCTGCCATCTGAGCTACACCGCCGCGGCGGACTCGATGCCTCAAGCCCGGTCTCGAGCCCCCTTACGGAATCGAACCGTAGACCTTCTCCTTACCATGGAGACGCTCTGCCGACTGAGCTAAGGGGGCGCATCACGTGCGATCCCGCACATGCGCTCGCTAAGCGTACACGGCCCTCGCCCCGGCACGAAATCGACTTCCCCGGTTTCTACGGAACCGCCCGCAACCAGCGCACTTCGCCCTCCGGGGCGACCGTCGGGTCGGCGTCGGTCTGTGCCTGGAGCCAGGATTCGAACCGCTCGTACGGCAGCGCGCGGCTGAACAGGAAGCCCTGCCCCATGCCGCACTCCATGTCCTCGAGCAGCCCGAGGGTGAGCTCGCTCTCAACGCCCTCGGCGACCACGTCGAGGCCGAAGTTGCGGGCCATGTCGACGATCGTGCGCACGATCGCGAGGTCGCTCGGCGACGTCGCCATGCCCTGCACGAAGGTACGGTCGATCTTGACCTCCTGGACCGGCAGCCGGCTCAGGTCGGCGAACGAGGAGCGGCCGGCGCCGAAGTCGTCGACGGAGAGCCGCACGCCGAGGTCGCGGAGCCGGTTGAGGGTCGGCAGGCTGCGCCCGCCGCCGAGCAGCTCGTCCCCCTCGGAGATCTCCAGCATGAGCCGGTCGACCGGCACCCCGTACTCGTCGAGCATCTCGGCGACGTACAACGGGAAGTCGGCGTCGCTGAGCGTTCGGGCCGACAGGTTGACCGAGACCGACAGCGACCGGCCCGCGTCGGCCCACTCACGGGCCCGCCGGATGCCCTCCCGCAGGACCACGCCGTTGAGGCGGGCGAGCTGGCCGGTGTGCTCGGCCACGGCCACGAAGTCGGGCGGGGCGACCTGCCCGTGGACGGGGTGCTCCCAGCGGGCGAGGCACTCGACGCCGACCAGCCGGCGGTCCTTGAGGGCGACCTTCGGCTGGAAGTACACCTCCAGCTCCCCGGACGTCAGCGCGGCCTTCAGGTCGGCGGCCAGCCCGACCCGCCGGACGGAGCGGGACTGGAGCCCGGCGTTGAAGAGCTGGACGATCCCGCGGGACTTGGCGACGTGCGTGGCCACGTGCGCCCGTTGGAGCAGCACCTCGGGCTCGGAGCCGTGGTCGGGGTAGATCGAGACGCCGACGTTGGTGTCGATGTCGATGGTGAGCATCTCGATCACCATCCGGTCGCGCAGCCCGGACCGCAGGGTGTCGGCCACGGCGACCGCCGCGTCGGCACCGGCGGTGCGCAGCTCGACCGCGAACTCGTCGTCGCCGACGCGGGCGACCAGGGCGCCCTGTGGGGCGAGGTCGCGCAGCCGGCGGGCCACCTCGATGAGCACCTTGTCGCCGGCGGCGTAGCCGAGCGAGTCGTTGACCTGGCGCAGCGCGACGACGTCGAAGAGCAGGACGGCCACGACCTCGCGGGGCGCGCGACCGCTCATCGCCTCGCCGAGGGCCTCCAGCATGCGGCGGCGGTTGGCGAGGCCGGTGAGCGTGTCGTGGTTGGCGTCGAACTGGAGGCGGTCGACGAGGCGGCTGTTCTCGACCGCGACGCCCGCGTGGGCGGACAGCGTCTCGAGCACCTGCACGTCGTCGGTCCCGAACGCCGTGCGCTCGCCGAGACGCCCGGCGACCTCCAGGGTGCCGATCGTCACACCGCCCGAGCGGAGGGGCACCACGATGATGTCCTTCACGCCGACGTTCTGCAGGACGGACCGCAGCTCGGGGTCGCCGACCTTCGGGCCGACCGCGATCGTCTCGCCGGTGCGCATCGCGAGCTGGCGGAACCGGTCGGGGGTCGGTGCGCTGTCGAGGAGCCCCTGGTAGTCGTACCGCGCAGAGAGCAGCACCTCGTCGTAGCGGCCCTGGTCGGGCAGCCACAGGGTGGCCGAGTCGGCGGAGAGCAGCATCCGGACCCGCCCGAGCAGCACGTCGGGCAGCGCGCCGGTGTGGTTGCTGGCCGCGATGTCCTGAGTGAGGGAGTAGATCGAGGTCAGGCTCTTGTGCTGCTGGAGGAACTGCGCATAGGCCCGGTAGACGAGGCCGAGCACGGCGGTCAGGGCGACCAGCAGCACGGCGGCCCACTCGCTGGCCTGCAGCGTCACCAGCATGACCAGGCCGAGGACAATGTTGACGCCCATCACCGCGGTGCCCGGCACCGAACTGCGCAGGAACTGCGGCAGGCAGCCGATGCCCTGCAGCAGGACCATTACGCCGGAAATGCCCGCCAAAGTAATGACATTCAGGGCGACGATCGCGGCGCCGAGAACGAGCCAGGTGCGCGGATCACTGGCCTCGCCGAGCCCGAATTTGAACACGACGAGATTGGCCGCCGCGACGCCGGCAATGTGACCGGCGGCGTTGAACGCGGCCTTGTGCGGCCCGAGCCGGCCGGTGAACGTGTTCCAGACCAGACCCGCCACCAACCGGATGATGATGGCGAGCTCGGGCGACAGGTAGAACAGCGTGAGCAGCACCGGGACGTCGTTCATCCAGAAGACGAACGCCTGCCGCCGGGCGTCGAAGCGCAGTTGCATGTGCGTGGCCACGACGGCCAGCGCGAACAGGACCGGGGCGTAGCCGATGTTGTAGTCGAACGGCCGCGTCTCGTCAGACAGGACGAGCGGCAGCGAGAGGAGGATGCCCAGCAGGAACAGCGGGCCGGTGATCAACCACGCGTGCTTCTCGTCGCGGCTCACCGGCGGCTTCGGAGCGGGCACCCGTTCCCCAATCACACAGGCATGGAGCCGTCAGCCGGTCGAGGGGACGAGCCAGCTGGTGCGACTCAGGTCCAACCCCAGTCCATGATGACGGCCATGCCCTCGGTCGGTGCGGGCCGCGGCGCGGCGGGCACGCCGACGACTGTGACAGCACCGGGCACAGCGGATAACCCGCTGCCGGAGACGATATCGGCTTGTGCGGTCGTTCCCGAGAGGCCCAGAGCGACGGCCCCAGTCCCCATCGTCACCGCCAGACGAACCATCCACCGGCCAAGCATCTTGTCGCGCATCAGTCGCTCCCATGCGATCGCAGTGACACCAGGTCCGGTTTGGTTACCCACGATCGTGCCACAGCCCACGTCGTTACCAACAGTGCGGCACCCAGGATGACTCGCTCGATCGTAAGAATCGACCTTTCGGCCGATTTCAACTCTGGCGAACCGGCTATATCAGCTCACCCTACGCAGTTTCGGGGCAACTTTTCCGGCCCGTCGGGAGTCGGAGATCTCCCGCCAGCCCTCGTCCGCGAGGACCGCCGACTCGATCCAGCGGACCGCCTCGTCCTCGGACAGGAAGCTGCGGACCCGCCGCCGGCCCGCCGGCCCACCCCGGAGGAGCTCGACCTGCCACCGGCCGTCGGCCGCGTTGCGCACGAAGACGTCCCGCCGGACCAGCCGGGACCAACGACCGTTCCACCACCGCCGCTCGTTCATGCCTCCATCTTAGAACTGGTGTACGACAATTCTCGGAGCCGTACGATGAACTCATGGAGTTCCCCGGGAAGGGTCTCGCCAAGGGTCTCGCCGTCACGCTGGGCACGATGACGCGCCGGTCGACCACCCAGCAGTACCCGGACGTCGAGCCCGAGCTGCCGCCGCGCACCCGGGGGGTCATCGCGCTCGTCGAGGAGAACTGCACGGTCTGCATGCTGTGCGCCCGGGAGTGCCCCGACTGGTGCATCTACATCGACTCCCACAAGGAGGAGGTGCTGGTCCCGGGCGCCGCCCGGCCGCGCCAGCGCAACGTCCTCGACCGCTTCGGGATCGACTTCTCGCTCTGCATGTACTGCGGGATCTGCATCGAGGTGTGCCCCTTCGACGCGCTGCACTGGTCCCCCGAGTTCGAGTACGCCGAGCACGACATCCGCGACCTGCTCCACGAGAAGGAGCGCCTGGACGAGTGGGTGCCCACCGTGCCCGCCCCGCCCGCGCACGACCCCCGGGGCGAACCGGCCAAGGAACAGACGGCAGCGGCCAAGCGCGCTTAGGCCCGGTGGTCGATTCCTGTCGGACCTTGGTGGCAGGATGTCGCCATGAGGTTGGCTCAGCGATGACCACGGCCGATGTGCTGATCGGCGCGCTCGGCGCGGTGGCGCTGGGCTCCGGCCTGCTGGTCGTGACGACGCGGCACGTCGTGCGGGCCGGGCTGTGGCTGGTCGTGGCGCTGGGCGCGATCGCCGGGCTCTACCTGGTGCTCACCGCCGAGCTGGTCGCCTGGGTCCAGGTCCTGCTCTACGTCGGCGCCGTCGTCGTGCTGCTGCTCTTCGCGGTGATGCTCACCCGGGCCCCGATCGGCGCGAGCGACGACCTCGACCGGGTTCGCTGGCCCGGGCTGCTGGTCGGGGCCGGGTCGGGCGCCGGGCTCGCGGCCCTGCTGATCGACGCGTTCCGCTGGACGCGGACCGACCTGCCGGAGCCGGGCACCGCCGAGCGGCTCGGCGCGGCCCTGTTCCGCACCTGGGTGCTGCCGTTCGAGCTGATCTCCGTGCTGCTGCTGGCCGCGCTGGTCGGGGCGATCGTCGTCTCCCGGCCCGACATCGGCGCGAGGAGGCGGGGCTGATGCATCCCGTGCTGCCGTTCACGATCGCCGCGCTGCTCTTCGGCATCGGGGTCTACGGCGTGGTCGTCCGGCGCAACGCCGTGCTGCTGCTCATGGCCGTCGAGCTGATGCTCAACGCGGTCAACCTGATCTTCGTCACCGCCGACGCGACCATCCGGGCCGCGGTGCCGCACGCCGGGCAGTCGTTCACGCTGTTCGTGATCGTGCTCGCCGCGGCCGAGGTCGGCGTCGGACTCGCGCTGATCCTCCAGCTCTACCGGCTGCGCCGCAGTGTCGTGGTCGACGAGCTGGAGCTCGACGAGGAGGTGTCGGCGTGACCGTCGACCCCCTCGGCGCCGCCCTGCCGGCCATCCCCCTCGCCCTCGGCCTCGCCGGGCTGCTGCTGCGCGGGGACAGGCGGGTGCCGGCCGCGGTGCTCGGCGTCGGCGGCGCCACCGCGGCGCTCGGCGTCGCGATCGCCGCCGCCGCGCGGGGCCCGCACGGGCCCGATAGCGGTCACGTGATCGCCGAGTTCGGCCGACTGGCCGTCACGTTCGGCACCTGGCTCGACGGCCCGGCCGGGCTGGTGGCGGTCGCCGTCGCCGTGGTGGCCCTCTGCGTCCAGGTCTACTCGGTGGCCTACCTGCACGACGACGACCGCTACGCGCCCTACGCCGCCCAGGTCAGCCTCTTCACCGGCGCGATGCTGCTGGTCGTCGCGTCCGGCGACCTGATCGTGATGCTCGTCGGCTGGGAGGTCATGGGCATCTGTTCCTATCTGCTCATCGGCCACGACCGGCGGCTGCCCGAGGCACCGCGGGCGGCGGTCAAGGCGTTCCTGGTCACCCGCGTCGGCGACGTCGGCTTCCTGCTCGGCATCGTGCTGCTCGGGGTGCGGGCCGGCAGCTTCCGCATCGCCGACGTGTTCGCCGCCGACCTGTCCGCGGGCACCGTGACGGCCGCCTGCCTGCTGCTGCTGGCCGGGGTCGCCGGCAAGAGCGCGCAGTTCCCGCTGCACACCTGGTTGCCCGACGCGATGGCCGGCCCGACCCCGATCTCGGCCCTGATCCACGCCGCGACGATGGTCGCGGCCGGGGTCTACGTCGTGGCCCGGCTGTTCCCGCTGTTCGAGCGGTCCGCTCCCGCGCTGGTCGTGCTGGCCCTGATGGCCTCGGTCACGATGCTGCTCGGCGCGCTGTCCGCCCTCGGCCAGGACGACATCAAGCGGGTCCTGGCCTGGTCGACGGTCAGCCAGCTGGGCTACATGACCGGCGCCCTCGCCGTCGGCGCGCCCGCCGCCGCGCTGTTCCACCTGCTCACCCACGCCGCGTTCAAGGCGCTGCTGTTCCTCGCCGCGGGCGCGGTGATCCACGCCGTCGGCACCAACCTCATGGCGTCGATGGGCGGGCTGCGCGAGCGGATGCCGGCCACGTTCTGGACCATGACCGCCGCACTCGCGGCGCTGGCCGGGGTGCCGGTCTTCGCCGGGTTCTGGAGCAAGGACGCGATCGTGGAGGCCGCCTGGCACGCGACGACCGGCGACGGCCACGGGCCGCTGCCGCGGGGCGTGGCCGCCGTGGTGCTGGTCTCCGCCTGCCTGACCGTCGCGGTCACCGCGGCCTACGTGGTGCGGCTGTGGCGGCGCACGTTCGGCGGCGAGCCCCGCTCGGCCGAGGCCCGGGCGGCGCACGAGCCGCCGTGGGCGATGCGCGGGCCGCTGCTGGTGCTGGCCGTGCCCACCGTGCTGCTGGGCTTCGCCGGGCTGGCCGTGGGCTTCAGCGACCGGCTGGTTGGCGGCGGGTGGGGCGACGCGGAAGGGGCGATGCCGCTGCGGGCCGCCACGCCGGTCGCTCACCTGACCTGGCTCGCCCTCGTCCCGCTGGCGCTGCTGGTCGCCGGGGGCTGGCTCGCCTGGCGCCGCGACCCGGCGGCACCGCTGCCCGACACCGCGACCACCCGCCTGTTCGCCAACGCCTTCTACCTCGACGCGGTGCAGGACGCGCTCGTCACCCGGCCGGTCGCGGCGCTGGCCCGGGCCGGGCGGCGGGCCGACGAGCGGCTCGTCGACGGCGCGGTCGACGGGGTCGGCTCCGGCGCTCGCGGTGCGGGCGGGCTGCTCGCCCGGGTCCACGCGGCCGCGCTGCCCCGGGCGACCACCGCCGTGCTCGGCGGCGCCGTCGTCATCGCCGCAGTTGTCGCGATCGTCGTGGGAGTGGCCTGATGACCACCGGACAGACGCTGCTGCTGGCCACCCTGCTGCTGCCGGCGATCGGCGCGCTGGCCGCCGCCGGCCTGCCGGCCCGGCTCGACCGCGCCGGCCGGGTGACGGGCACCGTGTTCGCCGCCGCCACCTTCGGCGTCACGCTCCTGTTCCGCCCGCCGGACGCGGCACCCGCGACGGACGCGCGGATCGCGCCGTGGACCGAGCTCGACCTGCCCTGGGCGCCCGCCCTCAGCCTGCGGTTCCACCTGGGCATCGACGGCATCTCCTACCCGCTGGTGGTGCTCACCGCTCTCCTGACGATGCTGTGCTGCGCCTACTGCCTCTGGCGGGTGCCGGAGCCGGGCCGCGGCCGGCTGCTGGTGGCGCTCCTGCTCGTCCTCCAGGTCGGCATCCAGGGCGTGTTCCTCTCCCTCGACCTGGTGCTCTTCTTCGTGTTCTTCGAGGTCGTGCTCCTGCCGATGTATGCGGTGATCGCCGTCTGGGGCGGCCCCGACCGGCGGCGGGCGGCCCGCAAGTTCGTCCTCTACACGCTGTTCGGCTCGGTGCTGCTCCTCGTGGGCGTCTTCGTGGTCGTGTCGGCGTCGGGCACCGGCGACCTGGTCGCGCTCGGCGACCCGGCCGTCCGCCCGATGACCGCCGGCATGCAACTGCTGGCGTTCGTGCTGCTCGCCGTCGCGTTCGCGGTGAAGAGCCCGCTGTGGCCGCTGCACACCTGGCTGCCGGCCGCGCACACCGAGGCGCCGACGGTCGGCTCGGTGATCCTGGCCGGCGTGCTACTGAAGATGGGCACGTATGGGCTGCTGCGGGTCGCGGTCGGGGTGGCGCCCGACGGCGCCGCGCGCAGCGCCCCGGTCCTCGCGATCCTGGCCACGGCCGCGATCATCGCCGGCGGCCTGATCTGCCTGGCCCAGACCGAGCTCAAGCGGCTCATCGCCTACTCGTCGGTCGGCCACATGGGCTTCGTGCTGCTCGGCATCGCGACCCTGACCGCCACCGGCCTGCAGGCCGCCCTCATCGGCAACATCGCCCACGGCATCGTCACCGGCCTGCTGTTCTTCATCGCCGGCGGGATCAAGGACCGGCTGCACACCGGCGAACTGGACCGCCTGGGCGGGCTGCGGGAGACCGCGCCGGCGCTCAGCGGCGTGCTCGCCTACGCCGCGATCGCCTCGCTCGGCCTGCCCGGCCTGGCCGGCTTCTGGGGCGAGGCGTTCGCCGTCGTGGCCGCGTTCGAGCGCGGCGGCCCGCTGTGGATCACCCTGGGCGTCCTGGCGGCGGTCGGCGCGGCCCTCGCCGCCGCGTACTTCCTGCGGCTGCTGCGCCGGGTCACCCACGGCCCGGCCACCTCGGCGGTCGCCGGGCTCGGCGCGCACGCCCGGCTCGGGCCGGGCGAGCTCGTCGCCTGGTCGCCGCTCGTGGTGCTGACCCTGGCGCTGGGCATCCTGCCGCCGCTCGTCCTGTCGTACTCCGCCGATCCCGTGGCGGCCCTCGCGGAGGTGTTCGGCCGATGAGGATCGACCAGGTCGCGCTCCTGCCGACGTATGTCGCCGCCGCCACCGCCGTCCTCGCGCTGCTCGCCGACCTGGTGGTCCCGGGGCGGCGGGGCGCGGTCGCCGGGGTCACCGCGCTGGGCATGCTCGGCACCATCGCGACGGCGATCACCGTCGGCCAGGGGCTCGACGACGGCGGGCGGCGCACCGCGTTCTGCCTCGGCCCGGACCAGTGCTCGCTGGTGTTCGACCCCGCGACCGCGATCGTCGCCGGGGTGTTCGCCGCGCTCGCCCTGGGCGCGCTGGCGCTGTCGGTGCCGCTGCTGCGCACCGGCGAGGTGCCGGCCGGGGAGTACTGCTTCCTCCTCGCCTGCTCGATGACCGGCGCCGTCGTGCTCGGCGGCGCCCGCGACCTGATCACGCTGGTGGTGGCGCTCGAGACGCTGACGCTTCCGCTGTACCTCCTGGTCGGCCTGCGCCGGGGCAACCGGGCCGGCGGCGCCGCCGCGGTCACGTTCTTCGTGGTCAGCGTCGTGTCGACGGCGGTGGCCCTGCTCGGCGCCGCGCTCGTCTTCACCGCCACCGGCGGCGTCCACTTCGCCGACATCGCGGGCGCCCAGGTCGCGCCGGCCGCCGAGCCGCTGCTCAAGGTGGGTGTGATCCTGCTGCTCACGGGCCTGGCGTTCAAGGTCGCCGCGGTGCCCGCGCACGCCTGGGCGCCGGCCACCTACGACGGGGCGCCGTTACCCGTCGCCGCCTACCTGTCGACGGCGTCCAAGCTCGGTGGCGTGGTCGCGCTGCTGCTCGTCGGCGTGTCCGCGGCCCGGCCGGTGCTCGGCACGTCGGGCCTCACCCTGGCCGTGCTCGCGGTGCTGAGCATGACCGTCGGCAACCTGGTCGCGCTGCGCCAGCGGCGCATGGTGCGGCTGCTCGCCTGGTCGTCGGTCGCCCAGGCCGGCTATCTGCTCGCCCCGCTCGGTGCGCTGCTCGCCGCCGGCGGGCGCACCGGGCCGGCCGTCGAGCTGCTGGTCGCCGCCACCGTCGCCTATGCCTTCTTCTACGTCGTGCTGGAGTTCTCCGCGTTCGGGGCGCTCGTCGCGGTCCGGGGCGCCGGCGACGGCGGCGAGGTCGCCGACTACCGGGGCCTGGCCCGCCGCTCCCCCTGGCTGACCGCCGTCCTGGTGATCTCGCTCACCGGCCTGGCCGGGCTGCCGCCGGGGCTCGCGGGCCTGTTCGCCAAGGTCGCCGTGGTGCGCTCGCTGCTCGGCGGCGACGCGGTCTGGTTGGCCGTCGTGGTCGCGCTCAACGCCGTGATCGGCCTCGCGTACTACGTCCGCGCGGCCGCGACGTTCTTCGGCGCGCCGCCCGAAGGCCCCGCGCTCGAAGGCGCTGCGCTCGAAGGCGCTGCGCTCGAAGGCGCCACGCCCGAAGGCGCTGCAACCGACGGCGCCTCACCCGAACTGGTGAAACCGCGGGTGAGCTGGCCGGTCGCCGTCGCGGTGGCGGTGGCCGCCGTCGTGGCCGTCCTCGTCGGCTTCGCGCCGGAGCTCATCATGCGGGCGGCCGGGACGTTCAGCTAGCTCACAGCTAGCACCGGGAAGGCACACGGGCAGTCGCGGTGTTATTGGTGGCATGCAGCACAGGCATTTCAACGGTCTGAAGACAGCGGCCCTCCTCGGGTTGCTGACCTCACTGATCCTGCTTGTCGGCTACTGGCTCGGCGGTAGCACCGGTCTGGTCATCGCCGTCTTCCTGTCGCTGGCAATGAACGCGTTCAGCTACTTCTACTCGGACAAGATCGCCCTGCGTGCCATGAACGCGCAGCCGGTCTCCGAGGCGCAGGCTCCCGAGCTGTACGCCATGGTCCGCGAGCTCGCCACCCAGGCCGGGCAGCCCATGCCTCGGCTCTACATCAGCCCCACGATGCAGCCCAACGCGTTCGCGACGGGCCGCAACCCGAAGAACGCCGCCGTCGCGGTCACCCAGGGCATCCTGGGCATGCTCACGACCCGTGAGCTGCGCGGCGTGATCGGCCACGAGCTGTCGCACGTCTACAACCGCGACATCCTCATCTCCAGCGTCGCCGGCGCCCTCGGCGGCATGATCACCATGCTTGCCCAGCTGGCGATCTTCCTGCCGCTCGGCTCGAGCGACGACGAGGACGGCCCCGGCATCGTCGGCATGCTGATGATGCTCATCCTCGGCCCGCTGGCCGCGATGGTCATCCAGATGGCGATCAGCCGCAACCGCGAGTACCAGGCGGACGAGTCGGGCGCGCGGCTCACCAACGACCCCCTCGCGCTGGCCAGCGCCCTGCGGAAGATCCACCGCGGCACCCAGGCGCTGCCGCTGCCGGCCGACAGCCAGCTGGCCAGCCAGGCCCACCTCATGATCGACAACCCGCTCAAGGGCGGTGGGCTCGCGTCCCTGTTCTCGACGCACCCGCCGATGGAGCAGCGGGTGGCGCGTCTCGAGCAGATGGCCGGGGTGCAGTACAGCTAAATCCCCTTCGGATCGCGAAGGGCCTGCCGTTAGTATCGGCGGGCCCTTCAGTCCTTACCGAAAGGGGTAGTGGTGCTCCGGCAGTACGCCTCCGTCTGGCGGCTCCCCGGAGCGCCTGTCCTGCTCGTCGTGGGCGTCGCCGCCCGGCTCGGCATCGGGATGATCTCGCTGTCGCTGCTGCTCCTGCTGCAGCGGACCACCGGGCGGTACACCGAGGCGGCGCTGGCCTGCTCGGTGTACGCGATCGCCACCGCCGTCGCCAGCCCCGTCGTCGGCCGCCTGGCCGACCGCGCCGGCCCGGCCCCGGTGCTCCTCGTCACAGGCGTCGCCCACCCGCTCATGCTGCTCCTGCTGCTGGCCTCCGGCCTGCGGCACGCATCGCTGCCGCTGATCCTGGCCGCCGCGACCCTCGCCGGGGCGACGTTCCCGCCGCTGACCGCCGCGATACGCGGCACCTGGAACGCGCTGACCGCCGACCAGCCGCAGGTCAGGCTGACCGCGCTGGCCGCCGAGACGGCGCTCTTCGAGATCGTCTTCGTCGCCGGGCCGATGCTGGTCGCCCTGTGCGTCGCCCTCTGGCAGCCCGCGGTCGCACTCGTCGCCGCGGCGGCGATCACGCTCGTCGGCACGCTCATCGTGGCCCGCGGCCGGGCCATCCGCTCCTGGCGCCGCCACGAGGACCACGCACCCGCCCGCGGCCTGGGCCCGCTGCGGGTGCCCGGCTTCGCCGCCCTGCTGGTCACGGCCTTCGGGCTGGGTTTTGCATTCGGCGGTACCGGTGTGGCCGTCCCCGCCTACGCCACCGCCCACGTGTCCACCGATCCGGAGAGCGTCGGCGGCATCCTGCTGGGCGTGTGGGGCATCGGCAGCGCCGTCAGCGGCATCTGGTTCGGCGCGCGCCACCGGGTCGGCGCACGGCTCGGCTGGATGCTCGCCGGCGTCGCCGCCAGCCTGGCCGTCCTCGCCGCCATGCCGAACGCGGTCTCCCTGGGCGCCGCCCTCATCATCGGCGGGGCGACGATCGCCCCCACCCTGACCGTGCAGAACTCGCTCGTCGGCTCGATCGTGCCGCGCTCGATGCTGAACGAGGCGTACACCTGGCTGGTGACCGTCTCGGTGGCCGCCAGCGCCACCGGGGTGGCGGTGACCGGCATGGTCGTCGACCACCCGGGCGGCGTCATGTGGGCGTTCCTGCTGGGCGGCGCCGCCGTGGCCGCCGGCGCGGTCGTGGCGCTGCTGCCACGGGGCTCGATCGCGCGCGCCACCGCCGTCACCCACTCGGGCGACGAGCTCAAGGCCGTTGTGTAGGGTCCCATGACATTCGTCCCGACCGACCCGTTTCGTGGTGATCTCGCCGCGGGGTACGACGTCGAGATCCGCCACGCCGACAGCTTCGTGCGCATCCGCGCCGTCCCGCCCTCGCGGACGGGACGGCGCTCGCCGCGGGACTACCGGTAGTTGGTGAACTGCAGGGCGATACCGAAGTCCTCCTGCTTGAGCAGGGTGATGACCGCCTGGAGGTCGTCCTTCTTCTTGCCGGTGACGCGCAGCTGGTCGCCCTGGATCTGGGCCTGAACGCCCTTCGGCCCCTCGTCGCGGATCTTCTTCGAGATGGCCTTGGCCTTGTCCGCCTCGATGCCCTGGATGATCTTCGCGTCGATCTTGTAGGTCCGGCCCGACGCCCGCGGCTCGCCGGCGTCGAGGGACTTGAGCGAGATGTTGCGCTTGACCAGCTTCTCCTTGAAGACTTCGAGCGCCGCCAGGACCCGCTCCTCGGTCTCGGCCTGGAGCGCGACGGCCTCCTCCCCGGCCCACTTGATCTCAGCCCCGGTCCCGCGGAAGTCGAACCGCTGAGCCAGCTCCTTCTCGGCCTGGTTGAGCGCGTTGTCGACCTCCTGCCGGTCGACCTTGCTGACGATGTCGAACGAGGGTGCCGAAGCCATGGCGGATGCTCCCTGTAAACCTTGTGATGTCGTGTTCCGGGCGTTGCGAGGGTACCCGTTTGCGTTGCCCCGGGGGCGTACCGCTATTCTTGCTTGCGCCAGGCGGGTTGCCCGAGCGGCCAATGGGAGCGGACTGTAAATCCGTCGCGAAAGCTACAGAGGTTCGAATCCTCTACCCGCCACCGGCAAGAAGGAAGGCCCTCGACCAGGGGAGACTCTGGACGGGGGCCTTCTTCGTATGTCCGGCCCCGTCCGGTCGAATCCGGCCGGTCACGGCTGATTGTGGGCAGGTCGATCTTGTCCGCGCTGCGTGGAGCTGCGGCTCCGGTCATGAGAACCTTGAGCCAGGTGTCCGCCCGCCGCCAGCTGGCCGGGCGGCTGCGGCGGTCTGCCGGGCTCGACCTGGACGACGAGTCCGGGAGCGGGCTTCCCGGAGCGTCCCGCCGGACGTAAAGAGCGCAACCAGCGGCGGAGGGCGAGGCCGCGGGAGCCACGGACTGGCCCACGACGAACATCGCGGCAGCTCAAGGAGACAAGACCGACCCGCTCGGACGCGGAACGTCGCCGACCCTGCGATGTACTTGGAGGATCTGTTCGTGAGCGATGGGCCGCCCCCGCGGGGGCCGTTCGAGTCCGAATGGACCGTGCCGTTGCCGCGTCCGGCGCATGTGATGCGCCCGATCCGGCCGGCGAGTGTCGCGATTGGCGCCGGGATCGCCCTCGCCGGGCAGGCGGTGGCCATTGGGCTGGGGCTGTTCGGGATGACATCCGAGCGCTTCAACCCGCCGGGCACCTACATCATCATCGAACTGCCCCTCCAGGTCGGGCTGATGTACGGCTCCCTCATCGTCGGCGCCAACTGGGTCAGCCGGCCGCATCTGGATCGCGGGATCGGCGTCGGGCTGCTGGGTGGATGGCTGCTCGGCGTGGCGGGCTTCCTTGCCGTGTCCGCCACGGTGCTGGGGCGGTAGGTCCGGCGCGATAGCCACAGCGGTCCGGCGTCAGGATGGGTGCGCGATGGCCGGCCGGGCGGGCGGCCTGCGCCGGCGGTCGGCTGGTGTCGCGGCTGGCTCGTTCGGCGTCTCGACGCGGGCGATCAGCTGCTTGAGTCGCGTGATCTCCGCCGCCAGCGCGGCATTGCCCGCCGGGGTGAGGGTGACCCAGGTCCGGCCGCGCCGGCCGGCGTAGCCCTTCTCGACCTCGATCAGGCCGGCCGTCTCCAGCACGCCCAGGTGCTGGGAGAGGTTGCCGGCGGTCAGTTCCAGCTGGGTGCGCAGGAAGCCGAACTCCACCCGGCGGGCCTCGTGCGCGAGGGTGAGGATGCCGAGCCGGACCCGCTGGTGCACCACGTCATCGAGGCCGGTGACCGGATGCGGGGACCCGGCCGGCGCGTCGGAGCCGGTCATCGGGACCGCCGCAGCCGTTGCGCCAGCGCGAAGCCGGCGCTGCCCAGCAGCAGCACGCCGCCGGTGATGACCAGCATCGGTACGAACTGCCACTGGCTGCCCCAGTGGTCTCCCCAGCCGAAGTTGATCGGGACCAGCACCACCGCAAGATACCCGAGGGCAAACAACAGCAGCGCGACGTGCCGCTCCAACCAGGCCAGCACCAGCAGGGCCAGCCCGATCGCGCCGGCCGGGGCGAGCAGCCGGAACATGACCTGGGCGAAGGTGGGCGGGGGGACGAGCGTGCGCGCGTCGGCGGCGGGGAGGACCCAGTCCGCCGGGACGGCGGCGAAGAGCACGAGGAGCGCGACGCCGGTGAGCACGTACGGCAGCACCCGCGCGCCCAGTCCCCGGGCCCGGGCGACCCGCAGGTACCCGCCGGCGATCACCACGTAGGCCAGCACCACGGCCGCCAGCCAGTAGACGTTCGCGGCCGGGAACCAGGCCCTGCACACCTGACCGTCGTCGACCGGCCGGCAGTCGCTGGTGCTCCAGTGGCCGAACAGGTAGACCGGAATCGCCCCGAAGATCACCGTGGCGAACACCAGCAGCGGCAGCCACGTCACCCGCTGCGCGAGACGCACCCGGCGCGCGAGGTCGCGCACGTCGGCCAGCAGCCGGCGGGGATCACCGCCGGCAGGAACCGCATCGGAAGTCATGCAAATAGGTTTCCACAACAAACCAGTTCGCGCTACTAGCAATACGCGGTTGCCGGGCGACGGCAACCACCGGCATCATCCGTTGGCGTGGGGTGGCTGAGGCGGGTTGGCGTCGGCGTGGGCATCTTTGCCGGTGTGGTCGCCGTGTGTGGTGGGGCGGTGCTCGCTGTGCGGTGGAACGGGGAGCGGCAGCGGGAAGGCAGTGACCGGGTCGCGCGGGAGTACTTCGAGGCGCTGCGCCGGGGTGACAGCACGACGGCGCGGGGGCTCATGTGTGCCGACGCAGACGTCGAGCACGCGCGGTTCGAGACCGTCAGCGAGTTCGCGATCGAGCGGGCCCAGGACTCCGGGAGCCCCATGGACGGCAGCGGGCGGACCTACTTCGTGCGGCTGGTGTTGCCAGGTGGAGCCACCACCGACGGGTGGCTGCATACCGAGTACACCAGTCAGTTGAAAGCCTGCGTCGCGTTCGAGGAGCGGCGAGCGCCTACAGGGCGATCTTGACGCCTGCCGTCAGGATCAGCTGGGCCAGGGCCACCGGGACCAGGACCAGCCAGCAGAGGCGCTGGAGCTGGTCCTCGCGCAGGCGGGGGTACGAGACGCGGAGCCAGATCACCACGAACGACACCGCGAAGACCTTGATCAGGGTCCACAGCCAGCCCAGCTCCGCGTCCAGCCCGAACGGGCCCTTCCAGCCGCCCAGGAACAGGACCGTGGTCAGGGCCGCGATCACCACGATCCCGACGTACTCGGCCAGGAGGAAGAACGCGAAGCGCAGGCCCGTGTACTCGGTCATGTAGCCGAAGACCAGCTCGGAGTCGGCGATCGGCATGTCGAAGGGCGGGCGGCGGATCTCCGCCAGGCCGGCCACGAAGAAGACCACCAGCGCGGGGAGCTGCCAGAGCAGCCACCACGGGCGCCAGGCCTCGACGATGCCGCTGAGGGACAGGCTGCCCGCGGCCATCGCGACCGAGAGGGCGGCCAGGATGAACGGGAGCTCGTAGCCCAGCAGCTGGGCCGCCGCGCGCAGGCCGCCCAGGAGGGCGTACTTGTTGGCCGAGGACCAGGCGGCCATCAGGACCGCCACCACGCCGATGCCGACGACCGCCAGGACGAAGAAGAGGCCGATGTCCAGCGGCTGGGCGACCAGGCCGTGCGGGCCGATCGGGATCACCAGGAGGACGGCCAGGTAGGGCAGGAGGGCGACGACGGGCGCCAGGCGGAAGACCGGGCGGTCGGCCGCGCGCGGGGTGATGTCCTCTTTCTGCACGAACTTCACGCCGTCGGCGATGAGCTGGGCCCAGCCGTGGAAGGCGCCGGCGTACATCGGGCCCAGGCGGCCCTGCATGTGGGCCATCACCTTGTGCTCGGCCTGGCCGACGATGAGCGGCAGGGTGAGGAACGCGACCACGACCAGGACGACCCGCAGGGCCACTTCCAGCCAGATCGGCATCAGCTGCGTCCTCCCGGCCATTCGCTCGGGTCGGGCACGCCCGGCGGGCGCATCGGGGCGCGCTTGCTCACCGTGTGCTCGCTCTCGCCCGGCTCCTTCGCGCCCGGCCACGGCTTGGCGACGCGGGAGGCGAGGACGAACTCCTTGCGCAGTGGGTGGCCCTCGAACTCCGGCGGCAGCAGGAGGGGCTGCAGCCCCGGGTGGCCCTCGAAGTCGATGTCGAACATCTCGTGGGTCTCGCGCTCGTGCCACGCGGCACCCGGATAGACACCGACAATCGACGAGATGACCGATTCGGTGCGCGGCAGCGCGGCGCGGAGCAGCACGCCGTGGCGGGCCGTGGAAGACCACACGTGGGTGACCACCGTGAAACCCGAAGGAAGCTCGTCGACCGCCGAGAGCCAGTCGAAGAAGTCGCACGACAGCGAGTCCCGGGCCGCGCGCACGGCATCGACCCAGCGCGCAGCGGGCACGTCGACGGTGGCGCGGCTGAAGCGGCCCCCGGCGGACTCGCCGGCCGTCACACCCTCGCCCAGCTCATCGGCGAGGCGGGCGCCGATCTCCTCGGGCGTCATGCGCCGATCCTACGGGCGCACCGGAGGCGCGGACAGTGCGCGCACGTCCGGGCGCGGCACCCCGCCGAGGCCGGACTGCTCGCCGGCGATCTTCTCCTGGAGCCGCATGATCCCGTGCAGGAGCGCCTCGGGCCGCGGCGGGCAGCCGGGCACGTACACGTCGACCGGGATGAGCTGGTCGACGCCCTTGGTGACCGAGTACGAGTCCCAATACGGACCGCCGCAGTTCGAGCAGGCGCCGAAGCTGATCACGTACTTCGGATCCGGCATCTGGTCGTAGAGCCGCTTCACGGCCGGCGCCATCTTGTCGGTCACGGTGCCCGAGACGACCATGAGGTCGGCCTGGCGGGGGCCGTGGGCGAACGGGATCACGCCGAGCCGCATGAAGTCGTGCCGCCCCATGGACGTGGCGATGAACTCGATGGCACAGCAGGCCAGCCCGAAGTTGAACACCCACAGGGAGTAGCGCCGACCCCAGTTGAGCACGAACTTGATCGGCTCACCCAGCACGCTCGACATGACCTTCAGCCTACTCCCAGGATCGTCTGTCGGATTCCCGCCACAACGTCCTGGGCGTCCAGCGCGTGTTGTCGATATCCAGCCCGTTGGTTCGTCGGACTGGTATATCGGGGGATCGGGGGGCCGGGCATCAGCCCGGTCCCCCGATGCGGTTCACCAGGACGGGCGCTGGAGCAGGCTGAGGAACGACACGAGCAGCCGCTCGCGGACCGCCGGCGGGGCCGCGTCGAGCAGCGTGTTGATCACGGCCATCCGGTCCGGCAGGCCGCCGTCGGGAGAGAAGCCCAGGAAGCCGGCCAGGTCGGCCGCCGACGCCGAGCCCACCAGGTCGAGCACCCCGTCGGGGAGGGCGACCGGTCCGAAGGCGCGCGCCGCCGCGACGGCGGAGACCAGGTCCGACGCGAACTCGGCGACCCGCGGCGCGACCGCGGCCGTCACCGTCAGGTGCACCGACGCCGGCAGCGAGCCGTGCCGGAACTGCGGCTGCGTGTGCCAGCCCCGCGCCGCCAGCTCGTCGGCCAGCACGAAGAGGTTCACGTCGGTGGACATGAAGGCGACGACGGTCGATTCCACCGGTACCGGCTGAAGCCCGTCGACAGCGGCCACCGCGGATGCCAGGCCCCGCGTCGCCTGCAGCGTGGTGGCGGCCAGCGACAGGTAGCCGGCGTCGCCGATGTGCCGCATCACCGCCCAGGCCGCCGCGATCGGCCCCCCGGAGCGGGTCGACGAGATGACCGGGTTGACCATCGTGTACCCCGGCCAGTCCGCGTAGCCGAAGTACTGCGGCGCCCGCAGCTCCTCGTCGCGGTGCAGCAGGACAGAGACGCCCTTCGGTACATAGGCGTACTTGTGGAGATCGACCGACATGCTCGTCACGCCCGGCACCGCGAAGTCGAACGGCGGGATGGGCTCGCCGAGGCGGCGCAGGTACGGCAGCGTCCAGCCGCCGAAGCAGGCGTCCACGTGGCAGCGGACCCCGGCCGCGGCAGCGGCGGCGGCGATCGGCTCGACCGGATCGATGAGGCCGTGGGCGTAGGACGGCGCCGAACAGGCCACGAGCACCGTCTCGGGCCGGATCGCGGCCGCGACCGCCGCGGGATCCACCCGCAATGTGGACGGATCCACCGGTACCGTGTCCAGCTCCACCCGAAGGTAGGAGGCCGCCTTCGCCAGCGCGGCGTGCGCGGTCACCGGCATGACCAGTCGCGGCCGGTCGACGTCCGGGCGGGCGTCGCGGGCGGCCTTGACCGCGAGGATCAGCGACTCCGTGCCGCCGCTGGTGACGCTGCCGACCGTGGACGGCGGGCCGGACAGCACCCGCGCCGCGGCCGCCACCAGGTCGTTCTCCATCGCCAGCAGCGACGGGAACGCGGTCGGGTCGAGGCCGTTGACGTGCGCGGACGTGGCGTGCGCGGCGGTGGCCAGCTCGTCGAGGCCGGCAGGGCCTGCTGAGCCCGGGTCGTAGACGTAGGCGAAGAGCCGCCCGCCGTGGGTCGGCAGGTCGCGTTCCCGCAGCTTCGCCAGCTCCCGCAGGACCTCCTCGGCCGGCACTCCGTGCTCCGGCAGCGCTGTCATGCTGGTACCCCCTCGTTGACCTCGACGAGCCGCCGCTCGTCCAGGTCGTATCCCCGTAAAGCGAACAGAGCGACCGCGACGACGACCGCGGGCACGACGGTGAAGCCGAGCAGCACGCCGAGCTTGGCCGTGCCGGTCTGCAGGGCCGCCTCGCCGGTCTCGCTGGAGACGTAGCCGAACACCGCGAGCAGCACGGCGAAGACGCCCGGCCCGAGCGCGAGCCCGAGTGTCTCGCCGGCCGTCCACAGGCCGGTGAAGACGCCGGCCTGGCGGCGGCCGGTGCGCTCGGCGTCGTACGCGATGCAGTCCGGCAGCATGGCCAGGCCGAAGACCTGCTGGCCGGCGTACCCGCCGCCGACCAGGCCGGTGATCACGTACACGGCGACGGCCGGCAGGAACGGCGCCAGCGCGAGCAGCGCGGCGGCGACGGCGAAGATGACCGAGGCGAGCACGTAGGCCCGCAGCTTGCCGACCCGCCGGCCGACCCGGGTCCAGATCGGCATCACCAGCAGCGCCGGGCCGACGAAGCAGGCGAACAGCACGGTCGCGCCGGTGTCGGGCGACTCCAGGATCTGGGTCGCGAAGTAGCTGACGCCGGCCAGCATGGTGCCGATGCCGGCCGCCTGGACGACGAAGCACACGAGCAGCAGCCGGAACGGGCGGTTGCCCCGCACGACCCGCAACTGCGCGCCGAACGACGGCTCGCTCGGCAGGACCCTGCCGGTGGGTGCGCTCCTGGTGCCGACGAAAGATCCGACGGTACCGATGAGAATCAAAATGGCGACGAAGACGCCCATCGCTCGATGGCCCGGGATGCCGTCACCGAACTGCTTCGTGACCATCGGCGACAGCGCGCCGGAGACCAGGATCGCCAACGCCAGGAACGCCACCCGCCAGGTCATCAGGCGGGTCCGCTCGGCGTAGTCGTCGGTCATCTCGGCCGGCATCGCGACGTAGGGCACCTGGTAGAAGGCGAACGCGGTGGCGGCGGCCAGGAAGACCAGCGCGACGTAGACGCCCGAGCGCACCGGCGCGGCGAAGATCAACGCGAAGAGGACGGCCAGCGCTAGGCCCCCGAAGAGCAGGAACGGTCGCCGGGCACCCATCGACGTGCGGGTGCGGTCGGAGATCCGCCCGGCAACCGGGTTGATCAGCACGTCCCACGCCTTCGGCGCGAGCACCAGCAGCCCCGCGAGCCCGGCGGCCACGCCGAGCGTGTCGGTCAGGTAGGGCAGCAGCAACAGGCCCGGCACGGTGCCGAAGGCCCCGGTGACGAGAGAGCCGAGTGCGTACCCCGCGCGCACGCGGCCGGGCAGTGATCCCGACGGGTGACTCATGGTCCACGGATGCTACCGCGAGATTTCCTCACGAAAAACGGTCGTTGCGGGCGTTGCCACCGACCGTCCGGACAGGCTTCAGCCTTGGTCCTCCGGCCACCAGGCGGCCTGGCGCATGTCGACCTTGTCACCGCGCAGCGGGGTGTTCTCCTGGCGGTGCCGCCGGAGGGCCTCCTGCTCGTGACCGGGCACCAGCCGGCCGTTCGCGGCGACGACCCGGTGCCAGGGGACGCCGCCGCCGTAGTGGGCCATCACCGCCCCCACCTGCCGCGGGCCGCCCTGGCCCAGATATTCGGCGATCGCGCCGTACGACATGACCCGCCCCGGCGGGATGCGTTCGACCACCGTGAGCACCAGTTCGGCGTAGTCCTCGTCGGCCACGATATGGGAACCTACCGCTTCTTCCCGGGGAGCAGGCGGCAAGATGGTCGGCGTGCGGGAACAGGTCACCGAGGCTCGGCGGATCGTCGTCAAGGTCGGGTCGTCGTCGCTGACCACCGCGACCGGTGGCCTGGACACCGACCGGGTCGACGCCCTGGTGGACGCGCTGGCCGCGACCCGGGCCGAGGTGGTGCTGGTCTCCTCGGGCGCGATCGCCGCCGGCCTGGCCCCGCTGGGCCTGTCCCGCCGCCCGCGCGACCTGGCGACCCAGCAGGCGGCGGCGAGCGTCGGCCAGGGCCTGCTGATGCGGGCGTACAACGACGCGTTCGCCCGCCACGGCCGCGTGGTCGGCCAGGTCCTGCTCACGGTCGACGACGTGACCCGCCGCGCGCACTACCGCAATGCGTACCGGACGCTGCGCCGCCTGCTCGACCTGCACGCCGTCCCGATCGTCAACGAGAACGACACCGTGGCCACCGAGGAGATCCGCTTCGGCGACAACGACCGCCTGGCCGCCCTGGTCGCCGCGCTGGTCCACGCCGACCTGCTGGTCCTGCTCTCGGACGTCCCCGGCCTGTACACCGGCGACCCCTCGCGGCCGACGTCCGTCCCGATCACGGACGTCCGCTCGCTCGAGGACCTGTCCGGCGTCGACATCCGCCGCCCCGGCAAGGCCGGCGTCGGCACCGGCGGCATGGTGACGAAGGTGGAGGCGGCCCGGATCGCCACCACGAGCGGCATCCCGGTGGTCCTGGCCTCGGCCCCGCAGGCGCCTCGCGTGCTGGCCGGCGAGGAGATCGGCACCCTGTTCCACCGCCTGCGCGAGCGCCCGCAGGCGCGCCTGTTCTGGCTGGCCCACGCGACCGCCCCGCGCGGCCGCCTGCACCTGGACGCGGGCGCGGTGCAGGCGGTGGTGGGCCGCAAGGCGTCCCTGCTACCGGCGGGCATCACGGCCGTGGACGGCCGGTTCGCGGCCGGCGACCCGGTGGATCTGGTGGATCTGGCGGGCGTGCCGGTGGCCCGGGGCCTGGTGAACTACGACGCGACGGAGCTCCCACCGCTGCTGGGCCGCTCGACGGGCGAGCTTGCGGCGGCGCTGGGCCCGGCGTACGAACGCGAGGTCGTCCACCGCGACGACCTGGTGCTCCTCTGACGGTGCGCTCCCATGATCGTGGGAAGGATATGGCTGCCTGGACAGCCACATCGTTCCCTTGATCATGGGAACGGCCCGGTGGACTGGGCGGTCCAGGTCGGTAGGGTTGTTGCCGTGGTGGGGAACCTGACCAAGAAGGGGGCCGCTACCCGGGAGCGGATCGTCGCCGGGGCGGCGCAACTCCTGCGTGAACAGGGCATCGACGAGGTCTCGCTCGACGACATCCGGAACCTGACCGCCACCAGCAAGAGCCAGCTCTTCCATTACTTCCCCGACGGGCGGTCCCAGCTGTTGCTCGCCGTCGCGGAGCATGAGGCTCAACAGGTACTGCTGGATCAGGAGCCCCAGCTCAGTGAGCTCGGGCCGCCGGGATCGTGGGCCGGCTGGCGCGACGTCGTCGTCGAGAAGTACGAGCGGCAGGGGACGCGGTGTCCCATGAGCGCGCTCACCAGGCGGCTCGCGCCGAGCCACCCCGAGGTCGGGCCCGTCGTCGCCCAGCTGCTGACCACCTGGCAGCAGCGGATCGAGGACGGGCTGCGCAGGGCCGGCGTCCAGGACGCCCGCAACCGAGCGATGATCATTCTCGCCGCGTTGCAGGGAGGGGTGGCGCTGTTGCTGGCCACCGGGGACTCCACGGCGCTCAGGGTGGCGCTCGACGACGCGCTCGACGGGCTTATCTGAGGGCGCGGATCGCGGTCAGCGTCGTGTGGACGTTGAACTGGTCGCCGTCGTCGCTCTCCCAGCCGCCGTCGCTGCGCTGGGTCTCGGCGAGGCGGCGGCGGGCGGCGGTCAGCAGCCAGTCCTCTGTGGACATGCCGATGCGGCGCAGGGTGGAGAACAGCGACGCCGTGTCGGCCGCGGTCATCTCCGGGACGCGGTCGGCCAGGGCCACCTGGATCTGGGCCGACTCGTAGAACCAGCCCAGGTGGTACAGCAGGGCGCAGCCGAGCCAGCCGGTGACCAGGAACGACGGCCAGGAGCCGTCGGGGCGCAGCGAGGCGCGGAACGCCTCGGCGGCGCGGGCGATGCGGGTCGCGTGCTCGCCGTCGTCGCCGTCCGGCGGGCCGCCGACGACGAGCCAGTACGCGGCGTTGGTGGTCAGGTACAGGCGGGCCTCGGCGTCGCCGGGCTGGGCCCACGGCGGCGCGATGCCGGCAAGCTTGGCGTCCTCTTCCCACATCCCGTCGGGTCGCTGGCTACGGCCGAGCCACCCGACGGCCTTGCGGGCCGCCGGGCGGCCGATCGCGCCCAGGTCGTCGAGCTCGGCCAGGCGGAAGCAGGTCGCGTCGACCGACGGGATGTCGGCGCCCCAGTAGGCGGGCCAGCCGCCGCCGGTGACCTGGCCGATCTCGGCCTTGTCCAGCACGTCGGCCGGCGGCGCCTGCCCGGTACGCAGGTGGGCGAGGCGAGCGCGGTCCACGGCGTCGCCGTGTGCGACGACGTAGCCGATCGCGGCATCAAGGTCGACCATGGGCCGTACGGTACCGCCCGCTCCACCGCCCCGCGTGTTGACCTAGTACACCGGCAGTGAGGGATCGACGGTTTTCACCCAGGAAACCACCCCACCCTGCACGTGGACCGCGTCCTTGAAGCCGGCGGCCTTGACGGCGGCCAATGCCTCGGCGGAGCGGACACCGCTCTTGCAGTACAGGACGATCTGGCGGTCCTGGGGGAGCCCGGCGAGCGCGTTGCCGTTGAGGATCTCGCCCTTCGGCACCAGGCGGGCGCCCGGCACGCGGACGATCTCCCACTCGGCGGGCTCGCGCACGTCGACGAGGTCGATCGGCTTGCCCGAGTCGATCCAGTCCTTCAGCTCGCTCGCGGTGATCGTCGAGCCGACCGTCGCGGCCTGGGCCTCGTCGGAGACGGCGCCGCAGAAGTCGTCGTAGTCGATCAGGCCGGTGACCGTCGGGTTCTCGCCGCAGATCGCGCAGTTCGGGTCCTTGCGCAGCTTGATCTTGCGGTAGCTCATCTCCAGGGCGTCGTAGACCATCAGTCGGCCCAGCAGGGTGTCGCCCACGCCGGTCAGCAGCTTGATCGCCTCGGTCACCTGGATCGCGCCGATCGAGGCGCAGAGCACGCCGAGCACGCCGCCCTCGGCGCAGGACGGGACCATACCGGGCGGGGGCGGCTCCGGGTAGAGGCAGCGGTAGCAGGGGCCGTGCTCGGCCCAGAACACCGACGCCTGGCCGTCGAAGCGGTAGATCGAACCCCACACGTAGGGCTTGCCGAGCAGCACCGCCGCGTCGTTGACCATGTAGCGCGTGGCGAAGTTGTCGGTGCCGTCGATGATGAGGTCGTACTGCTGGAAGATCTCCATGACGTTGTCGTTGGACAGCGCCTCGTTGTGCAGCACGACGTTGACGTAGGGGTTGATCTCGAGCACCGAGTCGCGCGCGGACTCCGCCTTCGGCCGGCCGATGTCCGACTGGCCGTGGATGATCTGGCGCTGGAGGTTGGACTCGTCGACGGTGTCGAACTCGACGATGCCCAGCGTGCCCACACCGGCGGCCGCGAGATACATCAGTGCCGGCGATCCGAGGCCGCCGGCGCCCACACACAGCACCCTGGCGTTCTTGAGGCGCTTCTGTCCGGCAACACCCACGTCGGGGATGATCAGGTGCCGGGAGTAGCGACGGACCTCGTCGACGGACAGGTCGGCGGCGGGCTCGACCAGAGGAGGCAGCGACATGGTTCTCATTCTGCCGCGCCCGACCGACAATTCCGCGTGAGCTACGGCACTTTGGTCCCCGCGTACCGCTGACCGTCGAGGTACGGCCAGGAGTTGGCCACGCAGCCCTGCAGCCCGTAGGTCTGCTGCTGCATCACAGGTGCCGGTTTGCCGGGCCCCGGGCACGCCTCATGGCCGTTGCCGAGCTCGTGACCGACCTCGTGGTTGATGACGTACTGCTGGTAGTCCGCGACCGGCGCCCCGTACTTCGGGACGGCGGTGAGCCAGCGCGCCAGGTTGATGATCACCTTGCCCGTGATCCGGCAGGAGCTGTAGCCGTCGGTGTGCAGCCCGGCGGTACCACACATCTTCTCGGACGTCGCGGGCGTGGCCAGGAAGATCGTGAAGTCGGCGGTGCCCTCGCCGGCGACCCGCTGCAGGCGCACCTGGCCGCCGGCCGTCCAGCCGCGCGGGTCGGCGAACGTCTGCTCGATCACCGCGGCGAACGGGTCCGCCTCCTGGCCCGAGCCGCGCTCGGCGGCCACGCGGTACTTCTTCAGCGTCCCGGCGCCGCCCGCGACCGGACCGGCGGCCGTCGCGTACGTGAACGTGCCCTCGCCCGCGGCGGGGCCGGCGTCGGGCGGCGGGTTGGCCGGCTGGGAGGGCGGGGCGAGCATGGGCGTCGCGGCCGCCCGGACCACGGGCGACGGGGCGTCGTCGCCGTCGAGGAGGAACTGCCGGCCGAGGCCCAGCAGGGCGAGCAGGCCGGCGAACGCCATGACGCCGGCCACCACGTAGCGGCGGTGGCGGGCCTTGAGGCGGCGGCGGTGGCGAGCGGCCCGGACGACGTTGCGCGCCTCGCCGGGGTCGCTGGGCAGTGACACCGGGGCTCGGCGCCGGTCGGTGCGTGACCTCAGCTCGCTCGCCATCGACGCTCAGCTTGCCATGCGCACCTGTGCCCGCTTTGCCCGGACCCCGGTCCGCAACCGTTCTGCAACCGGCTCGGTGGCCGCTTGCGCCGTCTGCGCCAGCTCGTCGAGCAGCCCGAGCACGGCACGGGCGACGGTGCGCGGCACCTCCATCTGGGCCACGTGGCCGACGCCCTCCAGCATCATCAGCCGGCTGTCGGGGATGAGCTGGGCGACCTGCGGCGCGGTGCGGATGTCGACCAGCCGGTCCTGCCGGCCGGCGATGACGAGCGTGGGCGCCGTGATCTTCGCCGCCGCGCGCCACATCGAGCCCTCGCCCGGCAGGTACGCCCGCAGGAACGAGCCGACCAGGCCGCGCAGGCTGCCGACGTACGCCTCCGCGTACCACGGCACCGTGTGGCGCAGGCGCGCCTCCTCGATCGCCTCCGTGCGGCGCTGCTCGGGGTAGCGCGCCGGATCCGCGTAGCAGGACTCGATGACCATGTCGGCCAGCACCTCGGGGTCCATCGCCGACATCCGCGTGCGGGCCAGGCGGGCCGCGTTGGGCAGGAGCAGCAGCGGTACCACCCGGCCCTGCAGCGAGCGGCGCGGGTCGAGGAACGGCATCGCCGGCGAGATCAGCGTCAGCGAGCGGACCAGGTCGGGCCGGGTGGCGGCGACCTTCACCGCGGCGGCGCCACCCATCGAGTTGCCGAACAGGTGGACCGGGCCGCGCTCGCTGAACTCGATCCAGCGCACGACGTGGTCGGCCATCGCGCTCAGCGAGTAGCTGCGGGCCCGCCCGCTGTAGCCGAAGCCGGGCAGGTCGATCGCCTGCCCGTCGAGCCGCGGGGCGAGCACGCCCGCCAGGTCGGTCCAGTTGGTCGACGAGCCGCCCAGGCCGTGGACGTAGACCGCCGGTTGGGCGCCGGGCGCCGTCGCCGGGGTGTCGCGCACATAGGCGACCCGGCCGTCGAGGTCGACGGCCCGGCCGGGCCAGTGTTCCGGGAGCTTCTCAGGTGACGGGACGGTGAACTCCGGGACAAGAGAAGCTCTCTTCATACTCCCAGTGTGCCCCAGCGGGTCACGGGAGAAGGGCCTCCAGCCGGCGATTGACCGCGGCCAGGGTGCCCCGCACGACGGCCTGCCGGGGGTCGCCGGTGACCACCGCCGAGCCCGTGAGCTGCTCGACCGCGCCGTCGTACATCAGCAGGAGCACAACGACGGCGACCTCGCAACCACCCATCGGTACAACGGCGGCGTGCTCGATGTAACAGCGCCCCCGCGCCGTGCCGTCGGCGTCGATCAGGAGCTGGTCGACCGCGGAGCCGGCGGCCGCGGCGGCGAGCCGCAACATGTAGCCGTCGACGTTGGGGCCGCTCGCGACGCCGACCGCGGGCTGGCCGTCGGCGATGAGCCGGACCTCCACCATGGCGTCGATGCCCTGCGTGTTGACGTCGACCGAGTCGATCACGACCCGCGCCGACGAGATCGCGGAGGCCGGCTGCGGCCCGACCAGGACCGGCTGGGCCTGCTCGGCCGGGACGACCTCGGCCCCACGACGGACGCCGCTGACCGGACGCCGGCGGCGGGCCTCCCGCCCGTACCCCGGCAGCGCGCTGTGCGGCGCGTTGGTCGTGTTCCGCACCGGCGGGCGCGGCGGCGCCGGCTCCGGCGCGGGCGCGAACAAGCCCGGCAGGTTGGGCTCGGCGGCCAGGCCCATCCGCTCGTTGAGCAGGCGCGCGACGGCCCGGCTGACCTGGCCCGGGTCGGCCTCGTCGAGCAGCTCGAGGCGCAGTGTGTGCACGCCGTCGGGGTTCTTGCGCACGGTCGCCTCGCGGACGCCGGACACGCCCTGCACGGCCCGCAGCACGGCCGGGATGTCGAAGCCGTCGGGCCGCCCGTCGGGGCTCGGCTCCTCGTCCTCGTCCTCGCGCAGGTAGGTGGCGATGCGGGCCAGGTCGGGCGCGCCCGCCTCGGACATCACGGGCTCAGTCTCCGGTACCTGCGGGACGTCGGGCTGGGAAGGGACGCGCTGCGGCAGCTCCGGCGGGTCGTACGCCGGGGTGGGCAGGGCGTCGGCAAGGCTGGGCATCGCCGGCTCGGCCGCCATCTGCGTGCCGGAGCCGAGCAGCTGCGCCGGCAGCGGGCCGACCAGCGGGTCGTCGGCGGGCGCGCGCTGGGCCGGCAGCGGCTGGGACGGGGCGGCGGCCCAGTCGAAGTCCTCGGGCTGCTGCGGCTGCTGCTGCGGCGGGCCCCACTGCGGCTGGAGCTGGGGCGCCTGCTGCTCCTGGTACTGCTGCTCCTGGTAGGCCGCCCAGTCGTCGCGGGCCTGCTGCTCGTACGCCTGTGGGTGGTAGGCCTGGTGCTGGTACGGCTGCTGATAGACCGGCTGGTGCGGCTGCTCGTAGGCCTGTTGATGCGGCTGTTCGTAGGCCTGCTGGTGCTGCTGGTGTTGCTGGTGCTGTTCGTAGGCCTGGTGGGGCTGGTGGGGTTGTTGCTCGTAGGCCTGGTGGGGCTGCTGTTCGTAGGCCTGGTGGGGCTGTTGCTGGTGGGGCTGCTCGTACGGCTGCTCATACGGCGCCGGGGACACCGGGCGCTGGGGCTCCGCGGGCGGCTGGGCGCCGTAGACGGTGCCGGGGGCGGCCTGGAGGGCCTGCGGCGGCTCGCCCGCGTGGGTGGACGTCGGCCAACCCTGTCCGTCCGGCCCGTAATGACCGTAGTGAAGGGTCGACGTCGATGGCTGAACGGGCGGCGGCGCCGAGACGGGCGGGCTCACCGGGGCCAGCATGTCGGAGAACGGCGAACGCACCTCGGCCCGGCCGCGCGATCCAGCGGCACCGTTCACACCACCGCTGACCACGGCACGGCCGGCGATAGCACCGGTGGCGGGCTCGCGCCAGGCCGTCACGATCGCTTCGAGCGCGTCATCGCTCGGTGTCGAACCGTTGGACCCGCTGGTGTCGGACACCCTGTGCGCCTCCGCGTAGGTTCGACCGCCGCGAACTGCGGCCGTCTCGTTCGGGCTTCCGGCTTGCCCCGTTTCGTCCACCGCGTGCTCCTCCGTCGCCCCTAGGTGAGGCTACCGTGTGGGCGGAAAGGGGGTAAGTTGCAATCTCGACCCAAATCCGGATGGTGAACATGACCTCGGCGATGAGCGGCACGCAGGCGGCCGGACGGCCCGTGCGGCTGCCCAGGTCGGCGCGGCGCAAGCAGTTGCTCGCCGCGGCGCAGCAGGTGTTCGTGGCACAGGGATACCACGCGGCCGCGATGGACGACATCGCCGAGCGCGCCGGTGTCTCCAAGCCGGTCCTGTATCAGCACTTCCCCGGCAAGCTCGAGCTCTACCTGGCCCTGCTCGACACGCACTGCGACGCGATGGTCTCCCGGGTCCGCTCGGCCATGGAGGCCACGACGGACAACAAGGAGCGCGTGCGCGGCGCCATCCAGGCCTACTTCGACTTCATCGACCACGAGAGCGAGGCATTCCGCCTCGTGTTCGAGTCCGACCTGCGCAACGACCCCGCCGTCCGCGAGCGGGTCGACCGGGTCGAGAACGGGTGCATCGCCGCCATCACCGACACGATCATGGCTGACACCGGCGTCAGCCGCGCCCGCGCCGAGCTGCTCGCGTCGGGTCTCGTCGGCGCCGCTGAGACCGCCGCGCGCTTCTGGCTGGCCGGCGGCCGCCAGGTCGCGAAGGCCGACGCCGAGGCGCTGCTCACCGCCCTCTCGTGGCGGGGCATCGCGAGCTTCCCCCTGCACGGCGAACACGCCTGATCGCGTTAGTCTTCAACCACACTGGGTGTGCGGGCCGACGCACGGCCGCGCCGCAGCCCGATCAAGGAGGAAGACGTGGAGGTCAAGATCGGCGTGCAGTACGCGCCTCGGGAGCTGGTGCTGGAGAGCAACCAGTCGCCGGCCGAGGTCGAAACTGCGGTCACCGACGCGATCGAGAATGGCGATAAGGGTGTGCTGAACCTGGTGGACGAGAAGGGCCGCCGGGTCATCGTGCCGGTCGCCAAGATCGCCTACGTGGAGATCGCCGAGTCGTCGCCGCGCCCGGTCGGGTTCTCCACCGCGCGCTGAGACGCTCATCGGAGGAGGGGTGGGACGGCCGTCCTGCCCCTTTTCAGTTGTTCAGCCCCACGGCCACCATGCGTGCCGTGTGCGCGCTGGTCAGGCGCTTGAGCAGGGCCTGGAAGTCGGTGCCGCCGATCGCCAGCAGCGAGGCCAGCGACGGGCGCTCCCCGGCCACCCGCAGCGCCTGCGAGATGCCCTCGCCGACCAGTCGCCGGGCCCACATCGACAGCCGGTTGGCGACCCTGGGATCGGCGGCGATCGCGGCCCGCAGCTCGTCGGCGGCGAAGTCGGCGTGGCGCGAGTCGTGCAGCACGTCGAGGATGAGGTTGCGGTCGGGCGCCGCGAGGACCGCGGCGACCTCGCGCGTGAAGTCATCGGCGATGCCGTCGCCGATGTAGGCCTTCGCGAGGCCCTCCAGCCAGTCGGCCGGCTCGGTCTGGGCGTGGTAGTCCGACAGCGCCCGGACGTAGGGCCGCATGGCGGTCTCCGCGTCGGCGCCCAGCTCCGCCAGGCGGTCCGCCAGGCGGCAGTAGGTGGTGATCTCGCGCGCCGCCATCTCGCTCAGCACCGCGCGGCGGCGCAGGTCGGGGGCCAGCCGCGCGTCGGCGGCCATGCGGTCGAACGCGACCAGCTCGCCATAGGCGAGCATGCCCAGGAGGTCGACGACGGCCTCGCGGGAGGGCTCGGCCGTCGCCTGGACGGCCGGGGTGACATCGGACACGTCGGCACACTACCCCGCCGGTTCACCTCCGGCCTCCCCAACGTGTGGTGAGCAGAACAGCGCCCGGGCCGTTACACTGGCTCAAACGGCCTTGGGCGGACCCTAGCCCAGGCGACAGGCGCTTGTAGCCCGCGACCACGTTCATCGGTCGCGTGTGGCCCGCGCCCTATCCATTTGAGCGCACCCAGCAGTTTCAGGGGCGCTCCCGCGAGAGAGACACCCTGAGCACAACATGACGATCGACAACACCGAGGCCGCCGAGACGGTGGCCCCCCGCGCACCCGTGCGCGCAGACAGCCCGACCTTCGCCGACCTGGGCGCCCGGCCCGAGACCGTGGCGGCCCTGGAGGCGGTCGGCATCACGCGAGCGTTCGCGATCCAGGAGTATGCGGTGCCCATCGCCCTGCGGGGCACCGACCTCATCGGCCAGGCGCCGACCGGCACCGGCAAGACCCTCGGCTTCGGCGTGCCGCTCCTCGACCGGGTCACCGCGCCCGGCGAGGGCGCCGACGGCCTCCCGCAGGCACTCGTCGTGGTGCCGACCCGCGAGCTGGGCCTCCAGGTGGCCCGCGACATCGCCGCCGCCGGCAAGACCCGTGGCGTGCGCGTCCTCCCGCTGTATGGCGGGGTCGCCTACGAGCCGCAGGTCGACGCCCTCCAGAAGGGCGTCGAGATCGTGGTCGGCACGCCCGGCCGCCTCCTCGACCTCTCCAAGAGCAAGCACCTGCGCCTGCACTCGGTGCGCGCGCTGGTGCTCGACGAGGCCGACCGCATGCTCGACCTGGGCTTCCTCGACGACGTGGAGCGCATCCTGACGCTGCTGCCGGAGGACCGGCAGACGATGCTCTTCTCGGCGACGATGCCCGACCCGATCGTGACGCTTGCCCGGCGGTTCCTGCGCCAGCCGATGACGATCCACGCCCACCACGACGCGAGCACCGGCCCGTCGCCGCTGACCAAGCAGTTCGTCTACCGCACGCACCCGCTGAACAAGATCGAGATCGTGGCACGGGTGCTGCAGGCGAACGACCGCGGCCTGACCATGATCTTCTGCCGGACCAAGCGGGCCGCCGACCGCGTCGCCGAGGACCTCGACTTCCGCGGGTTCGCCGCGGCCGCCGTGCACGGCGACCTCGGGCAGGGCGCCCGCGAGCGGGCCCTCCGCGCCTTCCGCGCCGGCAAGATCGACGTGCTGGTGGCCACCGACGTCGCCGCCCGCGGCCTCGACGTCTCGGGCGTCACGCACGTCATCAACTACGACTGCCCCGAGGACCCGGACACCTACACCCACCGCATCGGCCGCACCGGCCGCGCGGGCGCGACGGGCGTCGCCGTGACGTTCGTCGACTGGGAGGACATGCCCCGCTGGCGGATCATCGACAAGAGCCTGGGCATGGACCTGCCGGAGCCCCCGGAGACCTACCACACCTCGGCCCACCTGCTCACCGACATCGACATCCCGGACGGCACGACGGGCTCCCTGCCCACCGCCGACCGCAAGCGGGCCGGCCTGGCGGCCGAGCAGCTCGAAGACGTCGAGGGCAAGCCGCGCGGCCGCACCCGGGGCCGCACCCGCGGCCGCGGCTCGTCCGCCCCGTCCACCGAGACGGAGACGTCGTCGGCCCCGCGCCGCCAGCGTCGCCGCCGTCGGCGGGGCGAGGCGGAGGAGGGCGGCGCCGAGCTGACGGCGCCGACCGAGGCCGGCGAGGTCACCGAGGCCGCCACCGAGAGCGAGCCGCGCCCGGCCCGCACCCGGCGCCGCCGGGTGGTCGAGGCCACCGCCGAGACCACCGACGACGCCACCGTGGTCGTCACCGCCGACCCGGAGGCCGCCGGCGAGGGCGCCCCGCGCGCCCGCACCCGCCGTCGCCGCCGCGGCGGCCGCGGCCGGGGCGGCGCCACCGAGACGGCCGAGTCCACGGAGGACTGAGCACCGCAGCGCGAAAAGGGCGGACGCCGACGCGGCGTCCGCCTTTTTCCTGCCCACGGGCGGGGCGGGCGTCAGGCGGGGACTTCCACCGTGAACTCGGCGCGGTGGACCACCCCGGCGCGCTGGAACTCGAAGTACATGCGGTAGCGGCCCGAGCTCGGAGCCGCGATCCAGAACTTCACCGCGCCGCCCACGAGCTGGTCCTCCGGGTGCACGTGCAGGAAGCCGAGGTCGCCCTCGCGGACGACGACCAGGTGGCCGTACGCGCCCAGGTAGCGCTCCAGGTCGGTGACCGGGGCGCCGTTCGCGAAGACCCGCAGGGACAGCGGCTGGGTCTGGTTGACCTGCGGCGTGCCCTCCAGGCTGACGGTCAGGCCGTCCACCTCCGCCGTGCGGGCCACCGCCGGCAGCGCGACCGGGGCGTAGTTGCCGGGCACGGTCGCGTCCACCGCCAGCGTCAACGGCACCTGCTGGCCGGTCGGGTCGAACGTCACGAAGTCGGCGTACAGCCGGAACACCCCCGGCGACGGCAGCGTCAACGGCACGGTCCAGGTGCCGTCGGGCGACATCGCCGGGTGCAGGTGCTGGAAGCCGCCGAGATCCCGCCGGACCACCACGAAGTGCATCAATTTTTCATGATTGAGCACGTACCGCGTGACGGGCTTGCCGTCGGGGCCGAGCACGCGGAACGCGTACTGCTGCGGTACACCTGCGGCGAAAGCAACGGCGGCCGGGACCAGGGTGAAGCCGCCGGCGCTCAGCGAGACCCCGGACAGGTCGCCGGTCACCGCCCCGCCGTGCGAGTGCGACGGGAGCGCGGTGGCCGGGGCCGCCGGCGGGGCGGCGCCGTCGGACGCGGACGAGCCGGTCGTCCGGGCGATCACGAAGCCCAGCAGCAGCGCGGCCACCAGGCCGGCCGCCACGAGCGGCGCCCTAAATCCCGACAAGCTCGTACCCCGCCTCGTCGACCGCGGTGCGGACCTCGTCCAGCGGCAGCGGCCCGTCGCTGGTGACCATGACGGTGCCGGTCGGCAGCTCGACCCGGACCTCGTGCACTCCCGGAAGCCGGGTCAGCTCCTCCGTCACCGCGCTGATGCAATGGCCGCAGGTCATGCCGTTGACCGTATATGCGGATGTGAAGGACATCGCAACCACCCTTTGCGGGACTTTCGTGACCTTTGTCCAAATTGTAGCGTTGGTGACACGCGGGGTTGAGCACTTACCGGAGGGCGTCATCGAACGGTACAACGCCGTGCGCGACGACCTGCGATCCACCGCCCAGCGGCGCCGACCCGCCCGCCTGGAACGCGGCCGTACGACCGCCCTGAATGCCATCGAGAACCCCAACGGGAACTCGGCGAAGAACGCTTTCACCTGGATAGGTTGCAGCTTCAACAAAGCGTGCGGGAAGCGGAGCCCGGCGCCCGGAAAGCAGCGATCGAATCGCAGGAACGGGCGGCCCTGGATGCCGCGGGGCGCCCTGATGGACGGATATCGTCCGGTATTCGCGGACGACGCCGCCGGGCGGGCCGTGAAATACGCGGACGAGCGGCTCGGAAAGGTGTACCAATGGGGCGCCGACGGACCGGACTCGGACGACTGCACAGGGCTGACCATGGCCGCCTGGAAGGAAGCGGGCGTGGTGCTGCCGCACAACGGTGCGCCTGCTCGCCTATGCACCGATTGTCGGCTATGGCCGGCCGACTATGCGGCTCAGCGACCTTGTTTGTGTCCTAACGGCGGAGGCGTGAGCGTCGGCTTCACGACAGCATGAACCGGACACAGGGAATCTACTGACTCTTCCCTGCGCATCCGCCCCCAGGAGTGCTGTCAATGAGGCGTCCCCGCCGGTCCCGAATAGCTTTCGGCCTCGCGCTCGCGTTGAGCGTGCCGATCACGGCGGCATTCACCGCGCCACCGACCGCGACGGCGGCCACCACGCTACCGACGGGCTTCTCGGAACAGGTCGTCCTTTCCGGCCTCAACCACCCCACCAAACTGGTCTTCTCGCCCGACGGCCGCGTCTTCGTGGCCGAGAAGGGCGGCGCCATCAAGGTGTTCGACAGCCTGTCCGACCCGACGCCGACCGTGTTCGCCGACCTGTCCGGCCGGGTGCACGACAACGAGGACAAGGGCCTGCTCGGGCTGGCGCTGCCGCCGAACTTCCCGTCGAACCCCTCGGTCTACGTCACCTACACGTGGACCCAGCCGATCGGCGGCGGCCTCGACATCGGCGACACCTGCCCGACGCCCGGCACCGGCTGCATCGTGAGCGGCCGGCTGTCCAAGCTGACCGCGAGCGGCAACACGTGGACCGGCACCGAGCAGGTGCTGATCAACGACTGGTGCCAGCAGTTCGAGACGCACAGCGTCGGCGACGTGGCGTTCGGCCCGGACGGCGCGCTGTACGTGAGCGGCGGCGAGGGCGCCAGCCCGGTCTTCACGGACTGGGGGCAGCAGGGCAACCCGGTCAACCCGTGCGGAGACCCGCCGGGCGGGACCGGCGCCGCGCTCAGCCCGCCGACCGCCGAGGGCGGCGCGCTGCGCTCGCAGGACATCCGCACGACCGGGGACCCGGCCGGGCTGAGCGGCACGATCATCCGGATCGACCCGAACACGGGCGCCGCCAAGACCGACAACCCGATGTACAACGCCACCACCGACCCGAACGCGCGCCGGATCGTGGCGTACGGCCTGCGCAACCCGTACCGGTGGACGTTCAAGCCCGGCACCAACGAGATCTGGATCGGCGACGTCGGCTGGCGGACGTGGGAGGAGATCAACCGGCTGCCCAACCCGCTCGCCACGCCGCTGACCAACTTCGGCTGGCCCTGCTTCGAGGGCAACTCGCAGCAGCCCGGGTACCGCGACGCCGGCCTCGCGCTGTGCCAGTCGCTGTACAGCAACAACACCAGCACCGGCCCGGTCTACACCTACGGGCACCACCAGCAGGTCAACGCCAACGACGGCTGCCCGACCGGCGGCTCCAGCCCGACCGGCGTCGCGTTCTACCCGACCTCCGGCGGCAGCTACCCGGCCGCGTACCAGGGCGCGCTGTTCTGGGCCGACTACGCCCGCAACTGCATCTACGCGATGAGGGCGACCAACGGCACGCCCGACCCGGCGAAGATCGACACGTTCGCGCCGGGCGCGGCCGGGCCGGTCGACCTGGAGATCGGGCCCGGCGGCGACCTGTACTACGTCGACATCGACGGCGGCACCGTCCGCCGGATCAATTACAACGCCGGCAACCAGCCGCCGGTGGCCGTCATCGGCGCCGACACGACGAGCGGCGCGCCGCCGCTGGCCGTGCACTTCACCGCGGCCGGGACGAGCGACCCGAACGCGGGCGACGTCCTGACGTACCAGTGGGACTTCACCGGCGACGGCACCTGGGACGCGGTCGGGACGACGGCCTCGTACACCTACACGACGGCCGGCACGTATCAGGCGAAGCTGCGGGTCACCGACGCCGGCGGGCTGTCGGACACCAAGACGCTGCAGATCATGGTGGGCACCAGTGCGCCCGTGCCGGTGATCGACACCCCGGCGGCCGGCCTCACCTGGGCGACCAACGACACGGTGACGTTCACGGGCCACGCGACCGACGCGCAGGACGGCACCATCCCGGCGGCCAACCTGCACTGGCAGCTGATCCTCCAGCACTGCGCCACGCCCGACAACTGCCACCAGCACTACATCACCGAGGTCGACGGGGCCTCCGGGTCGTTCATCGGGCCCGACCACGAGTACCCGTCGTACGTCGAGCTGCGGCTCACCGCGACCGACAGCAGCGGGCTGAGCACCACCGTCACCCGGCGGGTCGACCCGAAGACGGTCAACCTGACGTTCAACTCGGTGCCCGCCGGCCTGAACGTGACGGTCGGGTCGGTCACCGGCGTCACGCCGTTCACCCAGACGGTGATCCAGAAGTCGACGCAGACGGTGTCGGCGCCGACCCCGCAGACGCTCTCGGGCACCTCGTACGCGTTCGACTCGTGGAGCAACGGCGGCGCCGCCACGCAGGTCGTCACGGCGCCGACGACGAACACGACCTACACCGCCAGCTACACCGCGACCGGCGGCGGGACGTGCTCGGACTCGTTCGGCTACGTGTGCACGACGCAGACGAAGACGTTCAACAACGCCGACACGGTGCTGTCCCTGACCGGTGACGAGGGCACGCAGCAGATCACGCTGCCGTTCGCGATCAAGTTGTACGGGCAGAGCTACTCCACCGCCTGGGTCGACACCAACGGCCTGGTCAGTTTCACCAACCCGAACGGCGCGGCCACCTGGCAGAACGGGACGCTGCCCAACTCGGCGGCGCCCAACGCGACCGTCTACGCGTTCCACGACGACCTGGTCGTCGACGCCAACGCGTCGGTGCGGACGACGACGCTCGGCTCCGCCCCGAACCGGCAGTTCGTCATCGAGTGGCGTAACCCGTACATCTACGGCAACACGAGTCGCCGGGTCACCTTCGAGGCGATCCTCTCCGAGAACGGCGACGTGATCACCAACTACTCGAGCCTCGACAACGACTTCGAGAAGGGCAGCTCGGCCACGGTCGGCATCGAGAACGCCGACGGCTCGATCGGCCTGGCGTACTCGGTGAACACGCCCAAGCTGCAGTCCGGCCGGGCGATCGTCTTCACCGCGCCGGGTGGCGGGGGCACCACCGACCCGCCGCCGGCCTCGACCGGCACCATCTCCGGGACCGTCTCCGTCGAGGGCGGCGGTGCGGTCTCCGGCGCCACGGTGACGCTGACGCCCGGCACCGGGTCGACGACGTCCGGGGCCGGCGGGGCGTACGCGTTCAGCGACCTGGCCTACGGCACCTACACCGTCACGGCGACCTACAACGGCCAGTCGACCTCGACGTCCGCGACGCTCAACTCGTCGTCCAAGACGGTGAACCTGACCGTGCCGGCGGCGCCGCCGCCCGTGGAGCCCGGCTCGTACGCGGTCACGACGCTGACCACGCCGTTCGTGGCCGCCGACACGACCGTGCTGCCGCTCACCGGCGACGACAACATCGCGCAGGTGACCCTGCCGGCGCCGGTGAAGCTCTACGGCCAGACGTACTCGACCGCCTGGGTCGACACGAACGGCAAGATCTCGTTCGTGAACCCGGGCACGACGTACGTCGAGCACTCGGCGCTGCCGTCCAGCGCGGTGCCGAACGCCACCGTGTACCCGTTCTGGGACGACCTGGTGGTCGACGGCTCGGCGTCGGTGCGGATGGCCACGGTCGACGGCTCGGTGGTGATCGAATGGCGCAACCCGTACATCTACGGCAACGGGGTGCACAACCGGATCACCTTCTCGGTGGCGTTCGCACCCGACGGCACGATCACGATGTACTACTCCGGCCTGGACAACGACGTGGAGAAGGGCAGCGGGGCGACCGTCGGGGTGGAGAACGCGACCGGTACCGCAGCCGTGCAATACCTGTTCAACCAGGCGCTGCTGGCCTCGGGCAAGGCGGTACGGTTCACGCCTTCCTGATGGGTTTCTGTCGTACCCCGTTGCTAGCGTCGGGGTGTGTTTGAGGAAGCTTCTGCGGTACTGAAGAGGCTCGCTGGTCCTGCCGCCGAGTTGCGGGAGGACCAGTGGGCCGCCATCTCGGCCCTGGTCGGCGACCGACGGCGGGTGCTGTGCGTGCAGCGCACCGGCTGGGGCAAGTCGGCCGTCTACTTCGTGGCCACCGCCCTGCTGCGCGCCCGCGGCGCCGGGCCGACGGTGATCGTGTCGCCGCTGCTCGCCCTCATGCGCAACCAGGTCGACGCCGCGGCCCGGGCCGGGATCAGCGCGCGCACGATCAACTCCGCCAACCTGGAGGAGTGGGACGCGATCACCGGCGAGATCGCGGCGGGCGCGGTCGACGTGCTCCTGGTCAGCCCGGAGCGGCTCAACAACCCCGACTTCCGCGACAACGTGCTGCCCAAGCTGGCCGCCACCACCGGCCTGCTGGTGGTCGACGAGGCGCACTGCGTCTCCGACTGGGGCCACGACTTCCGCCCCGACTACCGGCGGCTGCGCACGCTGCTGCTCGACCTCTCCCCCGGCACGCCGGTGCTCGCGACCACCGCGACCGCCAACGCGCGGGTCACCGCCGACGTGGCCGAGCAGCTCGGCGACGCGCTGGTGCTGCGCGGCTCGCTCGACCGGGAGTCGCTGCGGCTCGGCGCGCTCACCCTGCCCTCGGCCGCGCACCGCCTCGCCTGGCTGGGCGAGCACCTGCGCGACCTGCCCGGCTCCGGGATCATCTACACGCTGACCGTCGCCGGCGCCCACGAGGCGACCGCCTACCTGCGGGCCCAGGGCTACGAGGTGGCGGCCTACTCGGGCCAGTCCGAGGACGCCGACCGCCGCGCCGCCGAGGCCGACCTGGTCGACAACCGGATCAAGGCGCTCGTCGCCACGTCGGCGCTCGGCATGGGCTTCGACAAGCCCGACCTCGGCTTCGTGGTGCACTTGGGCGCGCCGGCGTCGCCGATCGCCTACTACCAGCAGGTCGGCCGGGCCGGGCGGGCCGTCGACCAGGCCGACGTCCTGCTGCTGCCCGGCGCCGAGGACGCCGCCATCTGGCGCTACTTCGCGTCGCTCGCCTTCCCGCCCGAGGGGCAGGTGCGCGAGGTGCTCGACGTCCTGGCCGGCAGCGGCCGGCCGCTGTCGACGGCGGCCCTGGAGCCGCGGGTCGAGCTGCGCCGCAACCGGCTGGAGCTGATGCTCAAGGTCCTCGACGTCGACGGCGCCGTCCGCCGGGTCAAGGGCGGCTGGGAGTCGACCGGCGAGCCGTGGGTGCACGACACCACGCGCTATGCCCGCATCGCCGAGGCCCGGGCCGCCGAGCAGGAGTCCATGCGGCAGTATGCGGCGCTGACGACGTGCCGGATGGAGTACCTCCGGATGCTGCTCGACGATCCGGGCGCCGTCCCCTGCGGGCGCTGCGACACCTGCGCCGGCGCCTGGTATCCGACCTCCGTGTCCGACGAGACGCTGGCCTCGGCCCGGGCCCACCTCGGGCGGGCCGGCGTCGAGATCGCCCCGCGGCGGCTCTGGCCGACCGGGCTGCCGGCCATCGGGGTGCCGCTGTCGGGCAAGATCCCGGCGGGCGAGCAGTTCCTGCCGGGCCGGGCCATCGGGCGGCTCAGCGACCTGGGCTGGGGCGACAAGCTGCGCCGCCTGCTGGCCGCGCCCGACGGGCCGCTCCCCGACGACGTGTTCAACGGCGTGGTCGCCACCCTGGCGGAGTGGGCGAAGGGCGACGACCGCTGGCCCGAGCGGCCGGTCGGCGTCGTCGTGATCGCCTCGCACAGCACGCCCGAGCTGGTCGCCTCGCTGGGCGAGCGGATCGCGGCGGTCGGCCGCCTGCCGCTGCTCGGCACGGTGACCTCCGGCGCCGCGGCCGACGCCGCCTCCCGCACCAACAGCGCCCAGCGGGTCCGGGCCCTGCACTCCACCTTCGCCGTGTCCCCCGGCCTGGCGGATGCGGTCCGCTCGGCCGAAGGCCCGGTGCTGCTCGTGGACGACCTGGTCGACAGCGGCTGGACGATGGCGATCGTGGCCCGGCTGCTGGTCCAGGCCGGCGCCCGCGGGGTGCTGCCGTTCGCGCTGGCCGTGTCGGCCTGACGCCGGCCTTTTACGTCGGACCAGCTGGGACGGCGCCCGAGCGGACGCCGTCCCAGCCTTCATGCGGTCACGCAGGGGCGGTGAAGGTGTAGCTGCCCGAGCCGACGGAGTACGTGCCGCCGCCCATCGGGACCGCCTGGGCCGGGGCCTGGATCGAGCCCGGCTGGGAGGTCGGGACCTTGACCGTGGCGAAGGCGCCCGCGGGCACCGTCACCCGCAGGGTCACGGTGCCGCCCGAGATCGACCAGTCGCTCACCGCCCGGCCGTACGGCGTCTCGTAGGACGACGACGCCGACGTCAGGCCGCCGCCCGGCACCGGGGCGACGAGCAGCGACGCGTAGCCGGGAGACGCCGGGGACAGGCCGCCGACCTGGCGGTACAGGAAGTCGCCCACCGAACCCAGGCCGTAGTGGTTGAAGGAGTTCATGCCCGGGTCGTTGAACGACCCGTCGGTGCGGATGCCGTCCCAGCGCTCCCAGATCGTGGTGGCGCCGCGGCTGTTCATGTAGCCCCAGCCGGGGAAGCCGGGCTGGAGCAGGATCTGGTACGCCGTGGCCGCGTGGCCGTTGGCCGCCAGCACCGGGAGCAGGTTCTCCACGCCCAGGAAGCCGACCGTCAGGTGACCGCCGGCCGCCGCCACCCGGGCGGCCAGCCGGTCGGCCGCCGCCTGCACGCGGTTCGCCGGGAGCAGGCCGAAGGCCAGGGCGAGCACGTAGCCGGTCTGGGTGTTGCCGCTCACCGTGCCGTCCGCCGCGACGAACCGGCTGGTGAACGCGGCGGCGACCTGGTCGGCCAACTGGCCGTACGACGCCGCCTCGCTCGTGCGCCCGGTCGCCGCGGCCATCCGCGACACGAGCCGGGCCGACCAGGCGAAGAAGGCCGTCGAGATGACGTCCTGCGCGGTGTTGTCGTTGACGTTGAGCCAGTCGCCGTACGTCGGCTGGTTGCGGATCAGGTCGGCGCCCGACGTCGAGCGCAGGTAGTCGACCCAGCGGGCCATCGCGGCGAAGTGCTCGTCGACCACCCGGATGTCGCCGTACCGCTGCCACAGCGTGTACGGGACGATGACGCCCGCGTCGCCCCAGCCGGCGGTGCCGGCGCCGCAGCAGACGCCCGGCGCGACGTCGGTGAACGCCCCGTCGGTGCGCTGGGCGTCGACCAGGTCGTCGGTGTACTTGTCGAGGAAGGCCTGCACGTCGACGTTGAACGTCGAGGTACCGGCGAAGATCGCGATGTCACCCGTCCACCCCAGGCGCTCGTCGCGCTGCGGGCAGTCGGTCGGGATGGAGAGCATGTTCGACCGCTCGCCCCACAGGATGTTGTGCTGGAGCTGGTTCACCAGGGCGTTCGAGGTGGTCAGCGTGCCCGACTGGTTGCCGCTCGTCCAGGCCGCGCGGCCGGTGACGGTCGACGCGGTCGGCGTGAAGCCGGCCGGCAGTCCGGTGAGCTCGACGTACCGGTAGCCGTGCACGGTGAACCGCGGCTCGTAGGTCTCGGTGCCGCCGGTGCCGGCGAGCGTGAAACGGTCGGTGGCCTGCGCGCCGCGCAGGTTGGTCGTGTAGATGGTGCCGTTCGGGTTGAGGACCTCGGCGTGGCGGATGGTGACGGTCGTGCCGGCCGGGCCGCTGAGCGCGACGCGGTTCCAGCCGGTGAAGTTCTGGCCGAGGTCGAAGACCCACACGCCGGCCTGCGGCTGCGTCACCGCCACCGGCTGGAACTCCTGCTGCACGGTCACGCCGTTGTCGACCTGGGACACCAGGTTCGGCTTGGCGCCGCTCCTGACCTGGACCGCCGCCCACGACGCGTCGTTGAAGCCGGGCGCGTCCCAGCCGGCGACGGTCAGCCGGGCGTCGTACGTCTCGCCGTTGTAGAGGTCGTCGGCGCGGATCGGGCCGGTCGCGACCTTCCAGCTGTTGTCGGTGCGGACGGTCGTGGTGGTGCCGTCACTGAAGGTGATGAGGAGCACGGCGGAGTACCAGGGTTGGGTACCGTATCGCTGGCTGCCGGCGAAGCCGAGGCTCCCGGAGTACCAGCCGTTCCCCAGCCACGCGCCCAGCGCGTTCTCGCCCTGGCGCAGCTGTCCCGTGACGTCGTAGACCTTGTACTGGAGGCGTTTGGTGTAGTCGGTCCATCCGGGCGCGAGCACGTCGGCGCCGACCTTCGCGCCGTTGAGCCGCGTCTCGTGCAGCCCCAGCGCGGTGGTGAGCAGCCGCGCCGAGGCGACCGGCTTGCTCACCGTGAACGCCTTGCGCACGAGCGGGGCGGCCTTCGCGACCACGACGTTCGAGCCCCAGGGCCCGCTGCCGTAGGTCGCGACGGCGCGCGCCGCCGGCCACGACCCGTCGTTGAAGCCGGGCTGGTTCCAGCCGCCCGGCGCGCTCTGGAACGCCTTCCAGCTCGCGTCGGTGGTGATGGTCGCGGCACCGGCGACGGTCAGCTTGGCGATCATGCCCGCGGGCGACTGCGTGGTGTTGTCGGTGGCGATGGCGATCGTGTTGGTGCCGGCGGTGAGGCGGCCCCGAAGGTCGACGACCGCCGCCTGCTGCCACGACTGGTAGACCCGCGGCGACGAGCTGACCTGCACGCCGTTGACCCACACGTCGGCGCTGTCGTCGCCGGTGACGACCAGCTGGGCGTCGGTCGGCGCGGCGGCCAGGGTGAACGTGCGCCGGAAGTACCGCGTCGAGACCGGCACGCCGGCGGCCGGATCGCCCTCGGGGTACCAGATCCAGGTCGCCCCGGAGAGGTCGGCGCCGGTCGCGGGCTGCCCGACGAAGTCGCCGGTCCACTCCGTCGCCGGTGCGCGCAGGCCCGTCTCGAAGAACTGCGTGGCGCTCCAGGCGCTCGGCCGGCCCTGGGCGTCCCAGACGCGGACGCGCCAGTAGTACCGCTTGAGGCTGACCAGCGCCGGACCGCCGTAGACGACGTCGACCTGCCGGTCCGACGCGACCCGGCCGCTGGACCACACGTCGCCGGCGTTCGCGGTGGTGTTCGAGACGGCGATCTCGTACGCGGCCTGGCGCTGGGTGGTGGCGCCTCCGCTCGCGGCGAGCTTCCAGCCGAAGCGCGGCTGGGCGGCGTCGACGCCGAGCGGGTTGGCCCGGTGCTCGACGGTCGCGCTGCTCACGCTGAGCGGCGACGCGGCGTCGGGGTTGGGCGCGACGACGTCCGAGTTCCAGGGCGAGATGCCGTACGCGCCCGAGTCGCGCGCGGCCGGCCAGCCGCTGTCGCCGAAGCCGGGCTGCTCCCAGCCGGTCGGCACGTTGAGGCCGGCCTTCCAGCCGCCGTCGGTGACGAGGTCGACGGTCCCGCCGGCGGCCACGACCCGCAGCCGGCCGAGCACGCCGGCCGGGCCGGCCGTGGAGTTCCGCGCCGCAACCGCAATCGTGTTGGTACCGCCGACAAGGCCGGCCTGCAGGTCGACGTAGACCGCGTTGTGCCAGGAGTCGGCGACGCGCGGCGAGCCGGCGACGGGCTTGCCGTTGACCCAGACATCGACCGTGTCGTCGCCGGTCAGCACGAGCTGCGCCTCGCTGACGGCGCCGGCGGGGGCAGTGAAGGTCCTGCGGAAGTACCGCACGTCGGCCGGGACCGACGTGCGCGGGTCACCCTCGGGATACCAGATCCAGTGGGCGCCGGCGAGGCTCACCGGCGCGGCGGCGAGGGCCGGCGAGGGCGGGACGACGAGCAGTGCGGCGACGAGGGTACCGACGGTCGCCGCGACGAGCGCACGGCGAGGCTGCAGGGGCATGGCGGTGCTCCTGTTCTGCGGGTATGGACTTGTGAAACGTTTCATTCGGTCGGTGGTTTTAAACGTTTCACAAGATGTCAGTGGGCTCACTGTAGTGAGACGCTGGTCGATGCGCAATCGCTTCGCGGCAATCACCGCCGCTGCGGCCATCCGCCGGGGCGGTCCATGATCGATGGCGAGTTCTGGTCGCTATGACAGCCAGATGTTTCCGTCGATCATGCGGCGATCTGGCCACGTGCACGGCGACGATCCCTGGAGGCAGCAATCGGCTCCGCCGCCTGCCGGAAGGGCCACCGCGAGCCGCGACCGCTCGCCGGCCCCCGATCCCACCGCCCAGCGCCCCGCCCCATCCGACGTCCGCACCACCCCACCCGGCGTCCGCCCGGCCATCGCCCGACCAGCACGCCACCTCAGCCCCGGCGCACCGCCCCTGCCCGGCCGCCGCGCCACCCCAGCATCCCTGGTGCGGTGTCCATGAACGTTGGCCGGATCTGCTGGGTTGCCGGGATGGCCTCGCCGCGCGGCGCGGGGCACCACGCCAGCCCGACCAGCACGCCGGCCACCGCCCCTGCCCCGCCACGGCTCCCGCCCGGCCACCGCGCCACCCCGGCCACCATCCAGCCCATCCACGCCCGCCACCACGCCAGGTCGGCACCCCGGCCCGGCAGGCCAGCGACCCGGCCATCGCCCGGCCACCACGCCGGCCCGGCCCCGGCCGCCGGGCCGGCTTGGGGCGTTCGTGGCGGCTGGGGGGGTGGCCGCTCATGTGTTTCGATGATGTGTCGGTATGTGAAAGTGGAAACTCTCGATGGCTCCGGGGTCTTCTGTCCATCCCTCCGACGCCCTACCGTCACTGTATGGATCTGGAGCTGCGGCACCTGCGGGTCGTGTGCGCGATCGCGGACGCCGGCAGCGTCACCAAGGCCGCTTCGGTGCTTGGACTCGCCCAACCCGCCCTGACGGCGCAGCTGCAGCGGATCGAGCGGGCGCTCGGCGGGCTGCTGTTCGAGCGTGACCGCCGGGGCGCCAGAGCGACGCCGCTGGGCGAGCTGGTGCTCGCGCGGGCCCGGGTGCTGCTGCCGGCCGTGAAGGGGCTGCAGGACGAGGCGACGCGGCTGGCCAGCACGGCGGGGAACGCCGGGCGGTACCGGATCGGGGCCGTCAACGGGCCCATCCTCGGCGGGCTGGTCCATCGGATCACGTCCAACCACCCCGGGGCCCAGGTCAGCACCCATGCCAGCTGGTCCTCGGCCGAGCTCGGCGACCTGGTCCTGTCCGGCAAGCTCGACTTCGTGCTCGTGGGCGCCTGCGGCGACGCGCCGCCGGCGACCGACTCCGGGCTCGCCTGGCGGGTCGTGGCGGCCGACCCCGTGTTCCTGCTGCTGCCCGAGGGGCACCCGCTCGCCGTACGGGACGAGGTGGACCTGGCCGAGCTCGCGGAGGCGCAGTGGGTGGCCGCCCCCGGCGACGGCTGCTTCTCGGCGTGCCACGCGGCGGCCTGCGCGCGGGCCGGGTTCACGCCGAAGGTGCTGTTCGAGACCGAGGTGCGCGGCGCCATCGACCTGATCGAGTCGGGAGACGCGGTCGGGCTGTGCCAGGCGACGCTGCGGCCGATGGCCGGGCTGACGGCGGTGCCGATCGCCGGGGCGCCGCTGCACTGGCGGCAGATGATGGGCTGGCTGCCGGACGGGCCGGCGGCGGACGTGGCCGGTCAGGTGTGGGCCTACGCGATCGAGGCCTACGCGGACGCGGTGCGCAAGAACGAGCGGTACTCGGCCTGGCTCGGGCGCCACCCCGACCGGCGCATGCTGGCGCTCTGAACGCGGACGGGCCCGGCGTGGAGACGCCGGGCCCGCGCGGTGCGCCTAGCCGGTGAAGGTGGCTGTGATCTGGGTGAACTGCCAGTTGTTCTGGGAGATGCCGCTGCAGTTGGAGACCACGCCGCCGCCGGGGCAGGGGCGGTCGCGGTTGACGGACCAGAACGCGAGCCGCG